>NZ_CP030353.1:2042500-2246020 GCF_000876675.2 Novosphingobium sp. P6W | reverse complement strand
CTCAAGCCGGATGGTTCCGCCGGACAGCGTCATGGCCTTGGTGGCGATCGACAGTCCGAGGCCGCTGCCCGATGCCTTTGAGGGGCCTCGCTCGAAACGGCGCAGCAAGCGCTCGCGGTCGGTCATCTCCACGCCGGTTCCCCGGTCGCCGATGGAGATTGCGAGATGGGCGGAACTGCGCACGATTGCGATGTCGATCCGTCCGCCGGCAAGGGCATGGCGCGTGGCATTGTCGATCACCGCCGATAGCGCGATCTGCAGCGCAGAGGGGTCGCAGCGCCAGCGCACAACGTGATCGGGCGTGACGGTGAACTCCATCGCATCTGCGGGAAGCTGCCCGGCTGCCTGCGCCACAACATCGCCCACCAAAGCATGGATGTCGGCAGAGCGGTTGGATACCGGTGTGGCATTGAGCCGGGCGAGGGTGAGCATGCCGTCGATCAATCCGTTGGCGCGATCGACCATACCGATCAGTCTGTTCACATCGTCGGAAATTTGTGAAGGACCGGTCTTGCGCAATAATTGCGCCTGCGTGCGGATCGCGGCGAGCGGGGTGCGCAGTTCGTGCGCGACATCGTCGGTGAAGGCCTGTTCCAGCTCGTAAGCCTGCCCCAGTCGCGCGAATAGTTTGTTCAGGGCTACGATCAGCGGTCCCAGATCACGCGACCATTCGTTCGGCTCCAGATGCGTGAGATCGGCCAGCGAGCGGGCGTTGATCGTGGACGCAAGCCGTTCGACTTCCGACAGGCTGGTGCGCAGCGTCAGCCACAGCACCGCCATCCCGGCAGCAAGCAGGAGCAGCATCGGCAGCGCCAGCTTGCGCAGGATGGGCAAGATCGTGAACTCACGCATGGCGTCACGTTCCGCCACCACGATCAGCAGACGGGGGTCTCGGCCCGGCAGGCCGTAGCTGCGCCAGCGGTCGCTCACGGCGGTGAAATCGTGCAGTCCGGGCTGGCGGGGGACGAGGCTTACCGGGGCGCCCCAGCCCGACTGAGCGACGGGCTGGCCTTCCCAGAATACCGCGAACATGCACCAGTCATAGGATGCGTGGAATGCCTTCTTTTCCTCGGCGGTAAGCAGGGGGTCATCGGCGCTGCCAAAGCCAACGCTCCGTGATTTCAGCACGGCAGGCGTCAATTCGTCCTGCATCATCATGTAAAGCAGGCGTGATGCATTCACGAGCTGGGCATCGGAGGCGCGCCCGATTTCCCGGCTGGCGACGGTGTAGAGAATGGCGCCCATCGCCAGCCCCGTAAGCGCCAGCAGGATCAGCAGCCGGCGGTAAAGCCGCGTCGAAAGTGAGGAGCGCCTCATACCTCCTGGCACCCCACCATATAGCCCAGACCGCGCGCGGTGCGAATGAAGTCACGCCCGAACTTGCGCCGCAGAGCCGAGATGGCAACTTCGACGGTGTTGGATTCCACCCATTGGTCCTGATCGTAGAGTTCGCCTTCGAGGTCCGCCTTGGAAACGAACCGCCGGCTGCGCCGCATCAGCAGCGCCAGCACACGGAATTCCTTGGCGGTCAGCGCAACCGGTTCGCCGTCCAGAACTGCGACATGGCCGGTGACATCCAGCGTCACGGCGCCCACGCTCATGCTGTCGTCCTGACGGCGGTCCTTGCGGCGTAGCTGCGAGCGGATGCGTGCGGCCAGTTCCTCCAGGTCCACCGGCTTGACGACATAGTCGTCCGCGCCGGCATCGAGGCCGGCCACGCGGTGGGGCGTACGGTCGAAAGCGGTGATGATGATCACCGGCGTCGCATCCTTCGCAGAGCGCAGTGCGCGCAGCACTTCAAGGCCGGACATATGGGGCAAGCCAAGGTCGAGCAGAATTACGTCGTAACTGGCGACGCGGGCGGCAGCGAGCACGTCGTCGCCGCGAGTGAACAGGTCGGCGACGTAGCCGTCCAGTTCAAGCGCCCGCTTCATTGCAGGGCCAAGGTCGGCGTCGTCTTCCGCAACCAGCAGGCGGGGCAAGGCATGGCTCCAGGCGTGGTTGAAAGGTCAACTAAGTCGCAGGATTACGCCACCTTGGGGCCGGCCGTCAAACGCTCGAAAATGTTTTTCGCCCATCAGCTTCGCATCAGCTTCGCGGTCTAGAGGCGGCATTCGGACCTGAATGCAGGCTCCCTTCGGCAGCATGGCCGCTGCGAAGGGCTATGGAAAATGGCTGACGAAAACATGACGATGCATAACCCGCCGCGCGAGATCGCCTATTCACCCCGCCGCGCCGCCCCATTCCTTTCGACCTCGGCGCGTTCGCGGCCTGGGCTGGCCCCTTGCGTAGCGCTCGTGGGCTGCGATGGATCGGGCAAGTCCACCCTTGCACGCGATCTTGTCAGCCTGCTTGACCGGCAGGCGCCGACCAAGTCGATGTATCTGGGCCTCGGCACCGGAGACCTTGGCCGCCGGATCGGCGAGCTGCCGCTGATTGGCGGGATCGCCGAACGCTATCTTTCGGGCAAGGCCCGCAAGGCGCATGACGGGCCGGAAAAGCGCTTGCCGGGGCTGGTAACAGCACTGGCGATGTACGCCTTGTCGCTCGCGCGCCTGCGACGTTTCCACAAGGTGCTGGATTACCGCCGCCACGGCGTTCAGGTGATTACCGACCGCTATCCGCAGGCCGAAGTGCCGGGCAGCTTCGACGGGCCAGGCCTCTCCTGGACCCGCAAGGGTTCGGCGCTGGTCGAACGGCTCGCCTCGCGCGAGCGTGCGCTTTACGCCGGGATGTCAGCTTGGCGACCGACCTTGGTGATCCGCCTTAACGTGGATGTGGACACGGCTTTGGCGCGCAAGTCGGACCACCAGCGCGACATGCTGGAAAAGAAGATCGCGGTGGTGCCGACGCTTGGTTTCGCAGGCGCCTACATCGTCGATGTCGACGCGACCCGGCCTTACCGAGAAGTTCTCGAAACTGTCCTTGCGGTGCTGCGCCGCCATGGCCTGAACGCCTGATCTGTTCCACTCAATTTACCGAACTGCTGCTGTCATAACGATGTATAGTACTTCTCTTCCCCCCCTGATCGCGGTCATCGGCTGCGACGGGTCTGGTAAATCGACCGTCACCGAAGCGCTCCAGCAATGGATGGATGCGCGTGTGCCGACGAAAATCTGCCATCTCGGCAAGCAATCGGGCAATATCGGCCGCTGGATCGCGCGCCTGCCGCTGCTCGGCGGAAAGCTGGACAAGTCGATCCATGCGAAGGCCCAGCGCGCGCAGACAGACAAGGGACCCGGCCTGCTGGCAGCGCTGGTCATCTTCGTATTCTCGATGCGGCGGGTGCGCCGGTTTCGCCGGATGATGCGCCTGCGCCGCGGCGGTAACGCGATCATCGCCGATCGCTTCCCACAGCTTGGCGCACCCGGCCCGATGGACGGGCTGGGACTGGCCCAGGCACGCAGCTCCGGCATGGTCGGGCTGCTCGCTCGGTCCGAGCGGCGGCAGTATGAGGCCATGGTGGCCAATGCCCCGGACCTTGTGTTGAGGCTCAACGTTTCGCTGGATGTCGCGGCGGCACGCAAGCCGGATCACCGCTTCTCCTCGCTCGCCCGCAAGATTGCGGACGTACCGCGCCTGACCTTCGAAGGCGCCCCCATCGTCGAGATCGATGCGGAGCAACCGCTTGAACAGGTGCTCGCGCAGGCAAGGGCCGCCATCGACGAGCGCCTGACGCTATTCGCATCCGCCCGCTCGCGGAGCGCCGCTCGATGAAGGCCCTTAACGTAAAGCACTGGTTCGCCGACGGGGTGTTCCGCACGATCCTGCGCAACGCTTCGTATCTGGGTTCCAGCAAGCTTCTTGGCGCCCTGCTAGGCGTGATTGCTCTAGCCTGTGCCGGGCGCGGGATGACGCCGGCGCTGTTCGGCACGCTCGTGCTTATCCATTCCTATGCGAATGGCGTGGGCGCCGTGGTTAAGTTCCAAACGTGGCAGTTCATCGTGCGCTACGGCGCGCCGGCGCTGGGACGCGGAGATATTGACGAACTGCGCGACGTGACCGGCTTCGCCTTCGGACTGGACCTTGCCAGCGGGCTGGTGGGGCTGGCCGGGGGGCTGATACTGCTGCCGTTCCTGGCCGAAAGGTTCGGCATCGCGGCGCAGGACGTGGGGATCGCGATGCTTTATTGCACCCTGATCCCGACCATGACCGCTGCCACCCCCACCGGCATCCTGCGCGTGCTGGACCGGTTCGATCAGCTTGCCGTGCAGCAGCTTGTCACCCCGCTGCTGCGCGCGGTCGGCGGGGCGGTTTCGTATTTCGGCAATTTCGGCTTCACCGGCTTCGTGATTACGTGGTTCGTTGCCGACCTTGCCGGGGACTTGTGCCTGTGGGTCATGGCCGCCGTCGAACTGCGCCGCAAGGGCATCCACGGCGCGCTGCGGCCCGGTCTTTTGGGCCCGGGGCGGCGACTGGCAAATGCCTGGGACTTCGTGTGGACCACCAACATCGCCCATTCGATCTGGGCCGCCTGGGGTCCCATCAGCAACCTGATCGTCGGCGCCCTGTTAGGCCCGACCAGCGCGGGCCTGTTCAAGATCGCGTCGACTTTCTTCGATTCCGCCAGCAAGCCTGCCGATCTCCTGTCGCGCAGCTTTTATCCCGAGATCATGCGGCTCGACCCCACCAGTCGGCATCCATGGCAACTGGCGATCCGCAGCGCGTTGATCTCCGGCGCGATCGGCTTCGTGATCCTGCTTCTGGTGATGCTGGGCGGCGAGCCGGTCATCGGCATTGTCTTCGGCAAACGCTACGTCGAGGCTTACGATCTGCTGCAACTCATGACCGCTTCGCTTATCGTGACGATGGCAAGCTTCCCGCTCGAATCCCTGCTCTACATGGCCGGTCGGCAGCGCGCGGCACTGGTGGCGGAAGGCGCTGCGGCGCTGGGCTATGCGGGCCTGATCTTCATGCTGATCCATCTGTTCGGCATCGAAGGCGCAGGGCTGGCCTATGTCGCAGGGGTCTGCCTGAAGGCGCTGTTCATGCTGCTGCCCACGCTCTGGGCCTATCGCGACCGCAGCAGCCTTTCGCATGTCATGACGCAGGGAGCGCGCGCATGAACAGTCGCAGCACTTATCCTCCCGCCGTTCTCGATGCGATGTTCGAGGCGGTGGAGATGGACGATGTCGTCGATCCCGTGGTCAGCCTGCCGGACCCGATCCCAGTCTCCTGCACGCAGGAAGAAATGCGCCGCTGCCTCGACCTGTGCGTACAGTTCTGGCGCGCCGGCGCCATTCGCGCCGACTTGCGGGAATTGACGACAACGCTGCTGCACACCGGCGACCTGCCGCAGGATGCGCGCGCACGCTACAAGCACATACGCGCTCGCTACAAGCATTTGCGCTTTGCGTTGGTGCTCTATGGCAAGCGGCATAAGGCACCGTTGCTGTTTCGTTCGACCGTTGCAGTAATGGGCCATCTTCAGGATGCATTCCGCAATAGGCGGTGGGCAGCGGTGCTGGGCTATGCCCTGCTGCTGCGTGGATTACTGATCTGGCCGGTCTGGGCTGCTGTCCAGCGCGAGGTGGACGCCGTGCGTCTGGACAATGCGGCGGATTTCCTTGCCTTTCGCCGGGCGGAGTTTGCGCGCTTGAAATCATGGGTTCAGGGCAAGGCGCTGACGGGCCATCGTTTCCACGCGATGCGCAAGGTCGTCAGCCGACAGGTCTCGTTCTACGACACCATGCGCACGCTGGAGCCTGACGATCAGATTTACCGGATGTCGCGCTTTCTGAGCGCGATCAATGGGCTGATGGGCAGCCTGCACGACGATCTGGTCGAACAGGCATCAGCCGGGCACCGCGATTATCACAAGGATGATTTCCCGCTGCCCGAAGACATCCGTTGCCGTCTGGAGGCCCTGACCGCGCGCTATCCATGATGGAGGCGGACCGGAGCGCGGCGGCTTCCTAGGGCCCGACACGCTGCTGTTCTGCGGCTTGTAGATGCTGCCAACAGCCTCGGCTGCGGGTAAGGGCCGAGCAACTCCTTGGCGCCATTGATCGCTGGCAGGTTCCGCCGTGTGGCCATGCGAGATTACCCCCGCTCTGAATTCTCTCTCCCATGCTTGGTCGTGGCGTCAAAAAAGCCGCCTTTAACGTACGCTTTCAATATTCATCTTATAAATACGGTTTTAGGCGTTATGGAAGTTGTCGCAGCCTGACCGGCTGATTCGGCGTCTTCGCTGGGTTGCCTGCGAACGCGCCTGGTCGATGGCCGGAAGACCTATCATTGCGAAGCAAGATAATCCGGGGAGACGAGATGGGACTGGCAACGATCGATATCGCCGTAGTGGTCATCTACGCGATCGGCATATTCGGGCTGGCCCAATGGGTCAGCCGCGACAAACCGGGGGCAGGGCCGAAAGGTTCCGCCGACTACTTCCTCGCTTCCAAGAACCTGCCATGGTGGGCCATCGGTGCCTCGCTGATCGCGGCGAACATCTCGGCCGAGCAGATTGTCGGCATGTCCGGCTCGGGCTATGCGATCGGGCTTGCCATCGCGTCCTACGAATGGATGGCGGCGGCGACGCTGCTGATTGTCGGCAAGTTCTTCCTGCCAATCTTCCTGCGCAATGAAATCTACACGATGCCGCAGTTCCTTGAACGGCGGTACGGCCCTGGCATCCGCACGCTGATGGCGGTGTTTTGGCTGGTCCTCTATGTATTCGTGAACCTCACCAGTATCATCTGGCTGGGTTCCATCGCGGTGACCCAGGTGGCGGGCGTCAACCAGGACGTGGCGCTGGTGGTACTGGGCGTTTTCGCTCTGCTTTATCAGCTGCGCGGAGGGCTGAAGGCAGTGGCGCTGACCGACATCGTGCAGGTCACGTTGCTGGTCATGGGCGGCCTTATCATCGCGTATCTGACGCTGGGCAAAATCGGCGGTGCCCAAGGTGTTATCGGCGGTTTCTCGCGCCTTCTCGACGTTGCGCCCGATCACTTCCAGATGATCCTGCACCCCGATAATCCGCATTACATGGACCTGCCGGGCCTTTCGGTTCTGATCGGCGGCATGTGGATCGCGAACCTGTCCTACTGGGGCTTCAATCAGTACATCATCCAGCGCGCGCTGGCTGCCAAGTCCATCGACGAGGCGCAGCGCGGCATGCTGTTCGCGGCGTTCATCAAGCTCATCATGCCGATCATCATCGTGCTGCCGGGCATTGCCGCCGTCATCCTCGCGCCTGATCTGACCAAGGCGGACGAGGCTTATCCGACTATGATGCGGCTGCTGCCGCCGGGCCTTCTGGGCCTGGTCTTCGCGGCTCTGGTGGCGGCGATCATCGCCTCTACCGCATCGAAGATCAATTCCATCGCGACCATCTTCACTCTCGACGTCTGGGCGAAATTCCGGGATGTGCCGGATGATGGCGATGCCGTTGTAGCTGACCAGAAGCTGGTGCGAGTGGGGCGGATCGTGGCGGTCGTTGCCATCGTGATCGCCATTCTAACCGCGCGTCCCCTAGTGGGCTCCAGCGAGCAGGCGTTCCAGTTCATCCAGGAATTCACCGGCTTCTTCACGCCGGGCATCACCGTGATCTTCCTGCTTGGCCTGTTCTGGCGCCGCGCGAACGAACAGGGCGCGATCAGCGCGGCGGTAGCGTCAGTGCTGCTGTCCTGGGGCCTCAAGGTCTGGGCGCCGGGCGTTCCGTTCATGGACCGCATGGGGATCGTCTTCCTCGCGGCGCTGGCGCTGGCGGTGGTCGTCTCGCTGCTCACCCCCGCGCGCCCTGACAAGCACACCATCTCGACCGGTGACGTGAAGTATGCCACGTCGACCGGCTTCAACGCAGGAGCGATTGCAGTGTTTCTGGTCCTATGTGTCCTCTACGCGGTGTTCTGGTGAGCACGGCCCCTTTTATCGCGGTCGACTGGGGCACGACCAACCGCCGGGCCTATCGGATCGAGAACGGCGAAGTCGTCGCTACCGAGCGTGACGACCAAGGCATCCTTGCCGTTCCCGCCGGTGGCTTTCCCGCATTGGTCGGCGAATTGCGCGCCCGGTTCGATGGACTGCCGGTAGTCATGGCGGGCATGGTCGGTTCGAACCGGGGCTGGCACGATGCCGGCTACGTGGCCTGCCCCGCCACGATCGAGGCGCTGGCGGCGGGCGTGGTCACGCCGGAAGAGGGCGTCTCCATCGTCCCCGGCGTCTGCGTAGATACTGAAAGCCGCGCCGATGTGATGCGCGGCGAGGAAGTGCAGCTTCTGGGCGCCGTCGCGGCGGGGCTTGCGCCTGTCGATGCGCTGCTGTGCCAGCCGGGTACGCATAACAAATGGGCGGTGATGAAGCACGGCGCCATCGCCGACTTCACCACTGCCATGACTGGCGAGATGTTCGCCCTGCTGAAAGCCCACGCCCTGATCGGCGGCGAGATGGCCGGCGAGGTCGATGCCGGGGACGATTTCCGGCAGGGCGTGGAAGCCTGCGCCGATACCGACCTGCTCGCCGCGTTGTTCGGCGTGCGCGCCGCGTCGGTGCTGGGCCACCGGGCGCCCGGCGCGGCGGCGGCCTATGTCAGCGGCCTGCTTATCGGCAGCGACTGCCGGGCGCGGATCGCGCCGGGCCAGCAGGTTCACCTGCTTGCCGACGGACTGCTTGCCGATCTCTATTCCGCCGCCATCACCATTGCCGGGGGCGAGGCCGTTGTCGTTGACAGCAAGGCCTCGTTCGTCGCCGGTATCACTCGTATCAGGAACCTCCTCCCATGACCGATTTCGCTTCCGCCCTTGCTGCATTGCCGCTGATCGCCATCCTGCGCGGCATTCGCCCCGATGAGGTCGAAGCTGCCGGCGAGGCGCTGGTCGAGGCGGGCTTCCGCCTGATCGAAGTGCCGCTCAATTCGCCGGAACCGCTGGTCAGCATCGAAAAGCTGGCACGCCGCCTTGGCGATCGCGCCATCGTCGGCGCGGGCACCGTGCTGACACCTGCGCAAGTCGCGCAGGTGCAGGACGCGGGCGGCGCGATGATCGTCTCGCCCAATACCGACGTCGCGGTGATCGCAGAGAGTGCGAAGCGCGGCATGGTTTCGCTGCCCGGCTACTTCACGCCAAGCGAGGCCTTCGCGGCGCTGGCGGCGGGCGCCAGCGGCCTCAAGCTGTTCCCGGCCGAAGCGGCCAGCCCGGCGGTCATCAAGGCCCAGCGCGCGGTGCTGCCCAAGGAGACCCCGCTGTTCGCCGTAGGCGGCATCGGCCCCGACACCATGACGCCCTGGCTTGCCGCTGGAGTGAACGGCTTCGGCCTCGGCTCGGCGCTCTACAAGGCGGGGCTGACCACGCAGGAGATCGCCGCCAATGCGCGTGCCTTCGCCAAGGCCTGGGCCGAGCACAAGGGCCGCGCGTAATCCGAGGTGTCGCACCCGCCGCGCTGTGACCGGCGCCGATGCTCTGAACGCACATGCTCCCCGTCGCCGCGCGAAGGGGAGCATTTTCGCCGGGCACGGCCCGTCGTCCGCCGGCGAACGCGGGATAACGCCAGGGTGAGGAACGCAGCGCGAAACATCGGGCCGGTATCGGGGCGCCCATAGCACTTGGGGCGCGGGGCTGGCTGCTGATACTGCGAACGGCCGGATCGAAAGGCAGCGTCGATGCGGCTCGGCCCTGGCGGACGCGGTTCGAGGTCGGCAGCGCGGGCTCGCAAACAGCGCCGACCCGGGTGATCCCGGTAACCCGTTCCCGCAGGAGACGGGCCTTATGGGGAGCCCTTGGTAGATGAACCGGTCCGGGTCAGGCGCTGGTGGCGTGGTCCACGGCTGATACGCCGCGCCCCCGGCCCCAACACCGGCCCGAAACACCGCTGCCAACGTGCGCACGGCAGCAGCGGATGTTCGGGCAAATAACCTATATGGTTATTCTTGTCAAGCGGAACCGGCCGTCAGCCCTTCGGCGTCAGCAGCGCCCGGTTCACCGCATCGCCCATCGCCCGCAAGCCCGCATCGTTGGGGTGCAGGTGATCGCCCGGATCGAATTCAGGGCGCAGGTCCGCGGGCGCGGCGGGATTGCGCACGGCGGCCTCGAAATCGACGACGCCGTCGAACACCTTGCCGGTGCGGATGGCGGCGTTCACTGCCTGGCGCACCTGCTCCTTGGCTGGGGACATGTACCCGGCCTTGAGCGCGGGCGTGATGGTGCCGCCGATCACCTTGATCCCCAGCGCATGGGCGCGGGCAACGAACTGGCGGTAGCCGTTCAGCAGGTCTTCCGGGGTGACCGCATCGGCGCCGGAACCGCTGCCGCCGATGTCGTTGATGCCTTCCAGGAACACCACGTGGGTAACGTTGGGCACGCTGGCCACGTCGCGCCAGAAGCGTTCCAGCGCCGACACCGCGCGGCCAGCGCGCAGGACGCGGTTGCCGCTGATGCCCATGTTGACCACACCGCAGCGGCGCGCGGCGGGAAGCTGCGCCATGCGTTCGGCAAGGCGTCCCGGCCAGCCGCGCGTCTGGGCGGAAAGGCCGAGGTAGCCGTCTGTGATCGAATCCCCGAAGGCGACGACGGTGCAGGGCGCTGCGGGCGCCCGCACCGAAACGAGCGAGAGATAGGGCCGCGCCTTGATCGGCGTGAAAGCGGCTTGCGGCGCGCTGGGCGCGAAGGCCATTTCCATGCCCAGATTGGTGCGTCCCGGCCGGGTGGGGGTGGAAAACGTGACGCTGACGATCACGTCCTGCCCGTTCATCAATGGCAGGACCAGCGGGTCGCTGATAACAGTGCGGCCCCTTGGCAAGGCGATGCCGGGCTTGCCGCCGAAGACGATGGGATGGACGGTATTGCCGCGCAGATCCGTGCCCGCCGCGCCAGCCGGGCTGGCCACGGTCACTTGCGAAATCGCCAGCGGCGCATCGCCCTCGGCATTGCTGAAGGTAAGCTGCATCGCATTGCCTGCCTGGCTCAGCCGGACGCGGTAGCGGTAGGTTCCGGCGGGCTGCACGGGTTCCCCCGCGCCGCTGTCTGCGGGGGCATAACCCCACGCGCCGGCCCAGACGGGCGCAGTTTGCGCCGCGGCAGGAACGGCGGAAAGGGCGAGACCGCAAGCGGCCAGGATCATGGGAATACGCATGGTGTTTCCCATCCCGGCCGCCCCGTCAAATGTCCAGCCTTACTTGGCCGCGGTCATTTTCTTCGGTGCCGGAACCACGCTCTTGGGCGCGCCGGGCGTCTTCCAGTCGTCATGCTTCCGCGCGCCCGATGTCAGCGGCTGCGAAGGCTCCGCCTTGTCGTCCAGGCGTAGTGGTGAGCAGCGCGAGGAGCGGTTCCTGCGTTCGGCCTCGCTCCTCCAATGCTCCCGGGTATATCGGGCGGGATGGCTTTGCCGTTGTCCCGCCCTTTTTTGCGTACCGAAGTGGCTCCTTACGAAAGCAGGCGCGGCACCGACATGGCGCGGATGGAGAAGCGGGCATCCGCATGTTCCACCCCGTCGCGGTGGGCGGCGCGGTGCTGGACGACGCCGTTCTTGCCAAATCCCTCCACCACCGGGCGGTTCGTCCTGCTCGACAGCCACAGGCGCAGCAGGTGGCGCTTGCGCTGCGGTTCGGGATAATCGAAGAATTCCGTGCGCGAATGCAGCGCGGCGTAGTTCGACAGCCACTGGATGTCGCCGGGACGAAAATCCATGGCGATGGCCATGCCCGGCTCGTACGTGATCTCGTCGAAAAGACGCAGCACTTCGATCTGGTCTTCGGTCAGCTGGGGCACGCCGGGGTATTCCTGCGCGGTGAGGATGTAGAGCGAGCCCGCGTACATCGAAAACACGCCTTCCTCCACGCTCACCACGGGCGAGGTGTAGGTATCGGCAGGGGCTTCCTGATCCTGCCGGCGCCAGTCCCAATGGAACGGTTCGAGCAGCAGGTGCGCCAGATCCGGCCGGCGGCGCAGGATCTCGTTGTAGATCTCCGCCCCCGATACGAGGCATGAAAGGCCGCCCTCCCTCGCGCCGCGCAGACACATCAGCGCGACGATGTCCGAGCTGTCCGAGTGGTATACCAGCTTGTCGCGTACCTTCGAGGACTTGGCGGTGGGATCGTCCATCGTCTTGTCGGATGTGGCGTAGACGTGGTCGAGCAGGTCGCCCATCTCGTTCTGGCGGATCGGATCGCCCATGTGCAGGCCCAGCACGTAGTAGATCGCGCTGGAAAGGGCGTCGGAATAAAGGTCGGAGCGCAGGCCCCGCACCAGCACAAAGCCGCGCCCGAAATCCACGTCGCGGCGCCATGACAGCAGGCCGTCGGCGCAGGCGACCAGCGGATACTCCTCGGCCTGTACGAAGCGCAGGTCGGGATCGGCTTCGAGGAAGCGCTTGCCCAGTTCCTCCAGCTCGGCCACCTGCGCCTCGCTCAGTTCATAGACCCAGTCCTGGCCTTCCATCAGCCGGTCCCCGCGCCACGCAGCCTCGGTCAGGACGGGGGACGGGATTTCGGCGACGCTCATGCTGGATCTCCTTGGGCACTTGGCCGCACCCTAGCCGGGCCGATCGCCTGCGTCTTGATGCTGAACGCACACGAATATGCGAAGCGGGACGTTTGCACTCAATGCGCGGCTGCAAATTCACGCGGGCAGGGGCCCAGCGTTATTACCGCGCCGCCCGCGGTGACACTGATCGCCAGCGAAGCTATTTGCATACAAGCACCTTTTTTTGCAAATGCCCCCATTTCGCTCAGGATCGCGCAGCAATGCGGTGGAGCGGTGAGGATTTGTAACGGGCCATTCGCAAGTCCAGTTGACCTCATTCGAATTTGTATACTAAAGAAAGCGCCGCAAAGAGTGTGATGTAACGGGAGCCGGGACAGGCGATGAGTGATGCGTTGACACAAAGCTACGCAGGCGCGTTCGGCGGCAAGGCGGATTTCGGCACATCGCCGGCGCTGATCCTGATCGATTTCGTCGAGGCTTATTTCGCGCCCGAAAGCCCGCTCTATGCCGGTGTCGAGGATGCGCTGGCCTCGGCCTTGCGCGTGCGTGCAGCTGCGCGAACCGCCGGAATCCCGGTGATCCTGACCAACGTGATCTACCACCCCGGCGGGATCGACGGCGGCCGGTTCTTTGAAAAGGTGCCTGCCCTTCGCGCATTCGAGGCAGGCAGCGCGATGGGCGCGTGGCCGCAGGGTCTGGTGCCCCATGCGGACGAACTGGTGCTGACCAAGCAGTATCCCAGCGCCTTTTTCGGCACTTCGCTGGCCTCCACGCTGACCGCGCGCGGGATCGACCAGGTGATCCTCACCGGCCTGTCGACCAGCGGCTGCGTGCGCGCCAGCTGCGTCGATGCCGTCTCGCACGGGTTCCGCACCGCTGTCGTCGCCGAGGGCTGCGGCGATCGCCACCCCGCGCCGCATGAGGCGAACCTGTTCGACATGAACGCCAAATATGCCGACGTCGTCTCTGAAGAGGCGATCGTCACTTATCTGTCCGCTCTGGAGCAGGCCGCATGATTGAAATCGTCGAAGTCGGCCCGCGCGACGGGTTGCAGAACGAGAAAGTCCTCGTCTCGCTGGAAGACAAGGCCGAGATGATCGCCCGCTCCATCGCCTACGGCGCGCGCCGGATCGAGGTCGGCAGCTTCGTGAACCCCAGGAAAGTGCCGCAGATGGCGGGCACCGACGAACTGGTGGCCATGCTGCCGCGCCGCGATGACGTGACCTACATCGGCCTCGTCATGAACCAGCGCGGGCTGGACCGCGCGCTGGAAGCCGGGATCGACGAGGCCGGCGCTGTCTGCGTGGCCACCGATACGTTCGCCATGCGCAACCAGGGCCAGACCAGCGACCAGTCCGTCATGGGCGCCGCCGACATCGTCCGTAACGCCATCGCGGCGGGGAAGGGCGGGCAGGTTACCATCGGCGCCGCCTTCGGTTGCCCGTTCGAGGGCGAAGTCGCGCAGGCCCATGTCGTTGTCATGGCCCGCAAGCTGGCCGAGGCGAACCCCCGCGAGATCGCGCTGGCCGACACCATCGGCGTCGCCTCTCCGGGAGAGGTCGATGCGCTGGTGCGCGCGGTGGTCGCCGCAGTCGGGCCGATCCCGGTGCGCGTCCATTTTCACAACACCCGCAACACCGGCCTCGCCAATGCGTGGATCGCGGTGGCGGCGGGCGCCCGCGTGGTCGACGCCTCGCTCGGCGGGCTGGGCGGCTGCCCTTTCGCACCCAAGGCGACCGGCAACGTACCGACCGAGGACGTGGTCTACATGTTCGAACGCTCAGGCCTGGCCACCGGGCTGGACCTCGACCGCGTGATCGAGGCTTCGCACTGGATGGAGGGTGTCATGGGCGGCCCCCTGCGCGGCATGGTCTCGAACGCGGGCAATTTCCCGGGCGTGGCGCTGGGCAAGGACATCTGATTTTCACCGACATGACCGGGTCAGGGCCGCAGGCTCGGCCCCTGTTCCCACTTTGCAGGAAGACATCGAATGACGAATGAAGGAGCGCTCGCCAACCAGGGGGCTTTGGCCGGAATCCGGGTCATCGAACTGGGCCAGCTTATCGCGGGGCCGTTCTGCGGCCAGCTGCTGGGCGACATGGGCGCGGAAGTCATCAAGGTTGAGCCGCCGCAGGTGGACGGTAAAGGCGGCGGCGATCCGATGCGCAACTGGGGCCACGGCGAGGCCAAGCTGTGGTGGGAAGTCGTTGCCCGCAACAAGAAGTCGGTCAGCGCCAACCTGCGCATCGCCGAAGGTCAGGAGATCGTACGCAAGCTGGTCGCCCAGGCCGACATCCTGATCGAGAACTTCAAGCCCGGCACGATGGAGAAGTGGGGTCTTGGTCCGGACGCGCTTCACGCGATCAACCCGCGCCTCATCATCGTGCGCGTCTCGGGCTATGGCCAGACCGGGCCATATTCCTCGCGCGCGGGCTTTGGCGGCATCGGCGAGGCCATGGGCGGATGGCGCTACATCGTCGGCGATCCCGACCGCGCGCCTTCGCGCATGGGTGTTTCCATCGGTGACAGCCTTGCCGCGACGTACGGCTGCATGGGCGCGCTCGCCGCGCTCCACGCGCGTGAGCGTACCGGCAAGGGCCAGGTCGTCGACAGCGCGCTTTACGAAGCGGTGCTGCAGGTAATGGAGAGCCTCGTGCCTGAGTACATGGTGTCGGACCACGTGCGCCAGCGCACCGGCTCGATCCTTGAGGGTGTTTCGCCGTCCAACGTCTACCCCACCAGCGACGGCGAATACCTGATCGGCGCCAACCAGGACGCGGTATTCAAGCGCCTGTGCGATGCGATGGGCCGCCCCGACCTTGCCGTGAGCGAGCGCTATGCCACCCACGTCGCGCGGGGCGACAACTTGCGCGAACTCGACGAGATCATCGCCGAGTGGACCCGCACGCTGACGGTCGAGGAACTGGAAGCGAAGATGATCGAGTTCTCGGTCCCCGCCGGCAAGATCTACCGCGCGTCGGAAATGCTGGCCGATCCTCATTTCGAAGCGCGCGAGGCGCTGGTCGAGATGGAGCACCCGCGCTGGGGCACCTACAAGATGCAGAATGCCTTCCCCAAGCTGTCCGACACGCCCAGCTCGGTACGCCGCCGCGCGCCGCTGGAAATCGGGCAGGACAATGCCGAGGTCTACGGCGAACTGCTTGGCCTTTCGGCGGAAGACATGGCTGGATTGCAGGCACGTCAGGCGATCTGACCGGCAGGCCGCGTCCCCGCCGGGGCGCGGCCGTCAGCCTGCCAGCTCGGGCTTGAGGCGCGCGTGCAGGGCGCGGCGGATATGCGCGATCATCAGCGCTTCCGCCCAGTCCGGGTCGCCCTGGGCAAGGGCAGCAGTAATTTCGGTGTGTTCGCTATAGCTGCGGCCCAGCTGTTCGCGGCTGTACGCCATAGCGGTTTGCTGCACGACCGGTTGCATCACGAGGCGGCCAAGCAACGCCGCCAGCCGGTCCGAGGCGGCGATCTCCAGGATCAGCGAATGAAATTCGGCGTTGGCCGCAAGATAGGCCTGCACGTCGAGCGTGGGGGCATCGAGCACATCGCGCAGGTTCTCGTTGATGGTGCGCAGGCGGGAGATCTGGGCCTTGTCGGCACGGCTGGCGGCGCGGCGCACGGCGTAGCCTTCCAGCATGCCGCGAAGCGTGAAGACTTCCTCGATGTCCTCCAGCGTCCATTCCGCAACGAAGGAGCGCTGGCTGTCGGTGCGGCGCACGAACAGTTCGGTCTCCAACCGGCGGATGGCATCGCGCACCGGGGTACGCGACACGCCGCAGATAGCGGCAAGTTCCTCTTCCTTGAGCTGCGTACCGGGCGCAAGTTCACCCGAAAGGATGCGTGCACGAAGTTCCAGATAGGCCTGATCGCTGGCTTTCGACAAATATGCCTCCCCGGCGATGTGACGAAGCTGCGCAGTATACAAAAACGCCCGCTTTCGCGAGCGCTATGCACAGCGGATCGAAATTATCCTGTGTAGCACGGCAAAATTTGGGCGAGGCCACTTCGGGTCGTGTCCCGCGGGGTGGTGTAGGAACCGTCGATCCACGGCAGGATCAGGTTCAGGTCAGGCTGCCAGTGCTGGCAAGCTGACGATAGGGTTATGGCTCACCGAGCCGAGGGTTTCCAGTGTCATGTAGCGGCGCGATACCGCCCACTCATCGTTTTGCTCCAGCATGAGTGCTCCGACGAGACGAACGACGGCAGCGTCATTCGGGAATATGCCGATCACGTCTGCCCTTCGCTTGATCTCCTTGTTGACCCTTTCCAGTGGATTTGTGGAGGCGATCTGCGCCCAATGATCCTTGGGGAAGGCCATGTAGGCGAGCACGTCTTCGCGTGATGCGTCCATCATGTCGGCCAGCTTTGGAAACTTCTCGCGCAGGGCATCAGCAACTTGGTCCCACTGCTGGTGCGCTGCCTCGGCCGTTTCCTGCGCGAAGATGGTCTTGATCATGGCAATGACAGCGGGTCGTTGTTTCGGCGCGGCATGGGCAAACGCGTTGCGCATCCAGTGCACCCGGCAGCGCTGCTGGGTTGCGGCAAATACCTTGCTGGCCGCGGCGCGCAGCCCTTTGTGATCGTCGGAGATGACCAGCTTCACACCTCGCAGGCCGCGATCCGCCAGCGAGCGCAGGAAGGCTTTCCAGAAGGGTTCGGCTTCCGACGGGCCGGTGGCTACGCCCAGAACCTCGCGCCGGCCATCGGTGTTGACGCCCACCGCGATTATCGCCGCCGTCGAGACAATCCGTCCGCCCTCGCGCACTTTGAGGTAGGTGGCGTCGATCCATAGATAGGGCCACTCGCCTTCAATCGGTCGCGTGAGGAAAGCGTTCACCCGCTCGTCGATCTCGGCAACCAAACGGCTGACCTGGCTCTTTGAAACACCGCTGGCGCCCATCGCCTTAACCAGATCGTCGACCGAACGGGTCGAAACACCGTGGACGTAGGCTTCCTGGATCACTGCCGCCAAGGCCTTCTCGGCAGTGCGGCGTGGCTCCAGGAAGCTTGGGAAGTAACTGCCTTTGCGCAGCTTCGGGATCGCCAGATCAATCCGGCCAGCTCGCGTATCCCAACCTCGCTCGCGGTAGCCGTTGCGGTGGTTCAGCCGCTCAGGGCTGCGTGATCCGCAAGGCACGCCCGTCTTCGCCTCGATCTCGAGATCCATCATACGCTCTGCGGCGAAAGCCAGCATCTCACGCACCAAATCGCTATCAGCCCCTTGCTCAATCAGCTCGACAAGGGCCATTCTGTCCTCGGTCATCGTCTTCTTCTCCAGGTTCGAGTTCGCATCCGAACCCTACCAGAAGATCGACGGTGGCCACCCTCTCAGGGAAACCTTCCTACACCACCCCGCGGGACACGACCCGGCTGCAGCATTGCCGAAGCCCATCACCTCGCTCTCGCGGACCCGACGTGGCGACGTTGGTTGGAGGGGCGGATCAACCACCATCCTGCGTGCCGAAAATCGGCTCTGCGTCACGTTCGGGACAATGGGACACATCTCTGATCCATTTGATCGGAGATAGGCTGAAGGTCCGCTAGGGGCGTGTGCTGCCATACGGGTTTCGGATTAGATCTTTGAAGGGCTACCGTTCCGTTTCCGGGATGAGCCATGCGCCTGCCAGTGACTCAAAGGGGTGGGAAACTGCCTATCTGGTTTCGAAAAAATGCGATGGATAGTGGATACGGATCGCGATAATCAATTGCGATGCAAACCCAGCTTCATCGTCTCAACCTGTTCGCTGACTATTTTCAGTTCTATGTCTGCGACGGGCATTTCGAGACCAACACAAGTACACTTTGGGATGAAGTTGCGACCGATCGTATGCTGGCAGCAGGCTCTGATCTTGTGGCGGTCGGAACCGCCCGGAATATGCACGTGCCGCTAATACTCGAAGTTCATCACGCCGAGCCCGCGAGCGACTTGGTCGAGTGGGATCAAGTGATTGACTGCGGACTGTTACTCCCGAGCGGCACGCTCATCGCGTTCGGCTGCACAGAAAATTCCGATGAGGCGAAACGGTTTTCCGTTCAGCCCGGCTCCTATAAAGCACGCGTATCATATGCGAATTTGAACGATCTCTCGGCCGATGGTCTTGAGGGAAACGACCTCTACAGAGTTCAACTTTGGCCTGGCGAGGCGGGATCAATTACTGTGGTAAAGCGGCGTTCCATTTAAGCATGGAACGCCGCTATCAGGCGGCCGCTTGTCGCCTATGCGCAAAGGCCCGCCGGCAGCCAGCTTCCCTTTCCAGCTATGCTCATGCCGAAGGCGAAAGAAACTTCCAGCTTCAGATGGGGCCTCGCCCCTTTCTGTCTGAGCAGAACCTCAACCCGAGGCCATAATGTCCTCAACGGGCTTGAAAGGGTGTGATGCGCCAGACGGTGTTGGACAAGTCATCGGCGATCAGCAACGCTCGGCGGACTGGATCATACGTCACGCCGACTGGCCGTCCTCGCGCTTTGCCATCGGGACCGATGAAGCCGGTTACAAAGTCACTGGGTTTGCCTGCGGGACGCCCGTTAGTGAAAGGAACCCACACTACCTTGTATCCGGCCAATTGGCGCCGGTTCCAGCTTCCGTGCTCACCGACGAAAGCGCCGTCGGCATAATTGCCTCCAAAGCCGCCGCCTGTCAGGAACGTCAGGCCAAGCGCGGCCACGTGAGAGCCCAGGGCATAGTCTGGCGCTATGGCTTTGCGCACCATTTCGGGCTTTTGCGGGTGGACGCGGGGGTCCACGTGGTTGCCGTAGTAACTGTAAGGCCAGCCATAGAACGCTCCCGGCTTCACGGACGTCATATAGTCAGGCACGAGGTCGGCGCCGAGTTCGTCACGCTCGTTGACGACCGCCCATACCGCTTGATTTGCGGGGTTGATCGCTAGCGCGGTCGGATTGCGAATGCCCGAGGCATACGTCCGATGGGCCCCGCTGGCGCGGTCCACTTCCCATACAACCGCGCGTTCCTCTTCCAGCGCCATGCCGCGTTCGCCGATGTTGCTGTTGGAACCGATGCCGACATAGAGGCGCGTACCGTCGGCGCTGGCGGTCAGCGACTTGGTCCAGTGATGATTGGGGTTCGCGGGCAGTTTGGTGACAACTTCGCCCGGCCCCTCGATCCGCGTCGCGCCGTCGCGATAGGGGAAGCGCAGCAGCGCGTCCTGATTGGCGACGTAGAGATCGCCTCCCACAAGAGCCAGACCATACGGCGCGTTGAGACCGCTGATCAGCACGGTGCGCAATTCGTACTTCCCATCGCCATCGCGGTCGCGCAGTAGCGTGACGCGATCGCCGCCCTTTGTCCCGCTTTTGCCGAGACTCTTGATGTAGCCGGCGATGACGTCCTTGGGACGCAACTTGGGCGCACTGCCGCCCAGCCCTTCGGAGACGAGCACGTCGCCGTTAGGAAGCACCAACATCTGACGCGGAACTTTCAGGTCCGTCGCGATCGGGGTGATCCGGAAACCTTCGGGCACACTTGGGGCGGCGCCGTTCCAACCCGCCGGCCGCGCGATTTTCATCGGCGGGAGCATTGTCTCCTTCTGCGGGGGCAGTTGCGGACGTGCGCCGGTCTGGTCAGGGTCCGGCGCCTTGTCACAAGCGGCGAGGGCGAGCGGGGCAGTCAGCGCCAGCATGGCGTATCGCAGCATGGTCATGCGCGCAGCTCCCGCGGAAAAGTGTAGCCGATCCATCCCGCAATCAGCGCCAGCAACGTGGAGATAATGGACAGAGCCAAGCCGGTGGTACCGACCGAACTCCAGCCATCATGGCTGTGCTGAAAAGCGTTCACGAGGCCGACTGCGAACAGTATTGCCAGGATCACGGCCAGCCAGCGGCTGCCGGGGCGGCGCATGGCCAGGCGCAGAAGCGCCCATGCCAAAGTCAGCCCGGTGAAGAAAACCCCGCCTGCGATTAGCCACGCTGCAAAGTTCGACCACAGCATCTCCGAACTGTTGAGGTACGTTACATCCGCCGCTAGCGCGCCGGGAAACAGCGCTACGGGGAATGCCAACAGCACGCCATGGAGAGGATGCAAGACCGTAGTGGCTCTGCGCGGAATGGCTGCTGACAAGTTTAAATCCTCCACGACCTTGAATCAGGCCATGTTTTCAAATGCGCCGAGTGACGATGGGTTGCCAGGAAACCTCACGCCCCCACATCTCCGTCGCTGGCAAGCAACCGCCGATGCCTGCATTGGACTGCGCCGGGACTGCTGGAAGCCATTTGCTTTAAGTCAGGCTGCCAGTGGTCCGCAGTCCAGCATGGCGTAGTAGCGCTGTTTAGCTTCCAACCGGGGAAATGTTGCGGATGGGCTCCAAGAGCCGCCGATCGCCAAGATGCTCGCCCATCCTGTGCATTGTGCCGCTCAGGCTCACGACGCGGGGCGATGTGGCGACGAGCATCGTCATGCTCCTTCCCGGCCCAGCACTATGGTGCGCGGCCGGCCTTGATGCGACACTGACAGCCGCACAACGGTGCCTTGTTGCAGATAACGGTGCGCCTGTTCCAGTGTGAAGATGGGCCTGCCGTTCAGATCCAGCACGCTGTCCCCGACGGGGATGCCTTTAAGCTCGGCTTCGCTGCCCGAACGGATGCTGGTGACGACCAGTCGGCCCGGCTCCCATGGGGCTGGTTCGATGGTCATGCCGGGCAGGAGCGAGCGCGCTTCGGACCGGCCCGCAAGCGAGGCGAACCACATGCGTCCGGTGTGGGAAACCGAAAACAGCATCGTTCCGGCGGGTACGAGCAGCAGCAGCAACGGTGCCAGCCGGACAAACCGGCGCTGCATCGGGGAGGGGCCGGCATACTCGCGCATCGCTTCATCCATCGCGAGAGCGGCTGTGGAGGTGCCCTTCGGCGCCTCCACAGGCAGGGCTGGGATCAGCCTGGCTTGCTGGTCTTCTTGACGGCCATTTTCGCTGTGGGCTTTGCCGCATGGTGGGCGGCCTTTTTCGTGTGATGGCTTTGGGCGGACGGGGCCTTTGCGGGCGTTGCCGCGTTGGCGGTGGTGGCACCGGTCAGTGCGAGGCCGGCGAGGAGCAGGAGCGACTTGCTATGCACGACTTCGGTTCCTTTTCGCTTGCGGGTCAGGGGATCGCCAAAGCTGGCACCCGCTGATCGCAGTTACGAAATTCGCCCGATTTGCGTGCCGATGCAATTTACGGTTTCGTCATGTTCCAGCCATCCGGCGTCTTGGCGGCCGTACTATCAAATTGAAATGACGATAAATTGTTCGGCACCATCTCGATGCCACAACATGAAGGATCGGTCATTAGAGGGCGGATTCCCGGCGCTGCGCATCAGCTTGGGGAACATCCGGCGGGATCATTCCGCCGGGTGCGTACGCCCCATGGGCTTGTTCTCAAACCATGCCGTCCACCGCTACCCGGCCGAGGCCCGGATCGTCGGTAAAGAAGGAATCGACGCCGGCCGCGATGTAGCGGCGCATCAGTTCGATGCAGGCTTTGTCCTGACGGGCGTCATCGCCGCCCGGTCCCTGGAAGTCAGTGGGGAGGAAGCGGTTTTCCGGCCTTACCGTCCAGGTCGAGACGAGCAGTCCGGCGGCCCGGGCATCGCGCACCAGCCTGCTGGGCTTACCCAGCGGCCCGGACTTGCCGGTCGCATCGCCGAACGGGATGATGCCCTGAAGTACCGGTGACACCCAGTCGGCATAAGTCTTCATCTCGGCCAGACCTGCCGGGGTGTGCATCTGGTTGTAGGTCAGTTTGCCGCCGGCGGCGGTGACATCCGGCGGGCTCATGTCCATGGGGACGGTCAGTTGCAGCAGTTGCAGCTTGGTATAGGCGCCGATGCGCGGGCGCAGCCACTTGAGGTTGGCGACCTCGAAGCTCTGGACGATCACCGGCGCGGTCGAAAGGTAGTGGCTGAGAGCTACTCGGTCGAGAAAGCGCTGTTCCTGCGGCAATCCGATGCTGGAGAAGTAGGTCGGGTGCTTGATCTCGGGGATAAGGCCGATTGTGCGGCCGCGCGCAGCGGATTCTGCCGCGACGAAATCGGTGATCTCCTCCAGCGTGAGCAACTGAAACTGCCCGTCGTAGCTCTTGCTTTCCGGGCGCATGGCGCTGAGCCGCTCTACCGCGCGCAGGGTCTTGATCTCAGCCAGAGTGAAGTCTTCTGTGAACCAGCCGGTAAGCGATTCCCCATCGATGACTTTGGTGGTGCGGCGATCGGCGAACTCGGGGTGATCGGCGACGTTGGTGGTTTCGGCGATGTTGTTTTCGTGCCGGGCGATCAGGGCGCCGTCCTTGGTGGAGACCAGATCCGGTTCGACGAAGTCGGCGCCCTGCTGGATGGCCTTGGCATAGGAAGCCAGCGTATGCTCTGGCCGCAGCGCCGAACAACCGCGGTGGCCGATGACCAGCGGCTTTTTGCGCGGGGCCACGTCATTCGCCGCCGCAAGGACCGAAGGGGCTGCGCCAAGCGCGACGCCTGCCGCTGCCGCACCGGCTCCGACGCGGACCAGTTCGCGCCGGCAGAAGGTGTTGATCGTCATATTTACATCCCTACCGAAAACGTCATGAGCCAATGGCGCTGAGCCAGCGGACAGGCCGCATGGACCGAAGAAGGTTGGCTGATAGACACCGTCGATGCACTTTTGATGTCGAAGATGTTGATGACGTTGAGCGAGAAACAGGCCGTAGTCAGGTGGAGAAGATTAACCGCGATGCGGCCGTTCAACGGCATCAGCGCCCGTTCTCATGCGGGGGCTGTGAATATCTCGTGGCCCGTTTCGGTGATGCCGATCGAATGTTCGAACTGGGCGGAAAGTGTGCGATCGCGCGTGACTGCGGTCCAGCCGTCTTCGAGGATCTTCACGCCGGGCCCGCCGATGTTCAGCATCGGCTCGACGGTAAAGAACATGCCTGGGCGCAGTTCGGGGCCAGTGCCCGCTTTGGCTGCGTGCACCACGTCCGGCGCATCGTGAAACACCCTGCCGAGCCCATGGCCGCAGAAATCGCGAACGATCCCATAGCGATACTTGGCCACGAACCGCTCGATCGCATGGCCGATATCGCCAAGCCGGTTGCCGGGTTGCGCCTGCTCGATCCCGCGCATCATCGCTTCGTAAGTCACTTCGACCAGCCGCTTCGCCTTTAGCGGAACTTCGCCCACCATATACATGCGGCTGGTATCGCCGTGCCATCCGTCCAGGATCGGGGTCACGTCGATATTGACGATATCGCCTTCCTTCAACGTTCGCTCCGAAGGGATGCCGTGGCAGACCACCTGGTTGATCGAGATACAGCAGCTATGCGTATACCCGTGATAGCCAAGCGAAGCGGGGGTGGCCCCTGCCTCCAGCGCCATGTCGTGGACCATGGCATCGAGCGCGTCGGTGCGCGCGCCGGGAACGACGTGAGGGGCGAGACGGTCCAGCATGTCGGCAGCGAGCCGCCCTGCCTTGCGCATCCCCTCGAAACCGTCCGGCCCATGCAGCTTGATGGCTTCCGTGCGTTCGATCGGCGCCAGCGCCGCGTCGATGTAGGTTGCATGCTTCATGGGTGGAAGACGTCCTCGGTTTTTAGGCATGGCCCCGGCCTGCTGCTGCAGCGGCTTCATATAAGGGCCTGCGTGGTCGGTGTTGCCGAGGGGCACATACTCGCCTAATTTGTGACAAGTAAATACGCACATAAAGGTAAGTGTCGATGTTGCAGCGCACGTCTACGCGGCTAGCCGATCGTATGGAGCGCGGCGACGTGTTCCAATCGCGTTCTCCGTCACGAGAGATAATGAAACACGTGACCAGCACCTGGGGCGTACTCGCACTTATCGCGCTGAAACCCGGTACGATCCGGTTTAACGCGCTTCGGCGTAAGTTGAACGGAGTGAGCGAACGAATGCTTGCGCAGACGCTACAGCAGCTGGAGAGCGACGGGCTGGTAAAGCGGCAAAGCTATCCGGTGGTTCCGCCGCACGTCGAATATACGCTGACCGACCTCGGCCGGGAGGCAGCGGACCGGGTAGAAGCGCTGGCGAACTGGATAGACGATCATTTACCCGTGCTGCTCGCCTATCGGGACAATCAAGACAGCCGGTGAAGGTCTGCGAACGCCGCGTGCCCCGACTAGGATCGAGCAGGCGGCGTTCGAAGTACGGCGTTCAGTCCACGACAAAAGTCGTAGTGGCGATGCTGTGCAGGACAGATACCGCGCCGAGAGTGGTGTCGAAGTTACCCTCATCCTTCAGCGACGCAGAGATGAGGTAGCGGCCCTTTTCGCGGATCGGCACAGCGACATGGCCCTGCGCGTCGGTCTTCACTGATTTTGACCACTTATCCGGCGAGATCACAGTGACCGGCGTATCCTTTACCGGTTTGCCGTCGCGGATGACTGCGAAGCGGTCGCTGCCTGCCGCCACGGGTACGATCTCCATCGGCATCAACGCGCGTGGTTCGCTACGGCCCGCGCGTGCATAATAGGCCACACCTTCCTTTTTCGTAGCCTCACCCCAGGGGGCGAACACGGTGTCGTCGTGCGCACGCACGTCACCAGCGGGAACATTCACTTCCAGATATCCGGCCTTGCGGGTGAGCGCAGCCTTGCTTGCCGGCATCAGCTTGGGCGCCTTGAGGTGATCGAACTCCGGGTCACCGCTGACGGGGAGTGCATCGGCAGGTTCGCCAAGGTAAATACGGGCCGGGCCGGAGGCGTCGCGTTCGATCCATACCTCATGGGCGCCTACTGATGGAGCGGCGAAAACGAGGAACAAGGGGGCCAGGTACCTGATGGTCATCGTGTGCTCCGCAATTTCTGAATGTGGCCGGCCTACCGGCAATATCGAAGTTCAGTTATCGCTATTAGATTGCATTAGCAAGGCGGCGTTTGCCCGATGCCTCAGAACTCGGCGCCCTCCTGTTACGGGTTCAATCCTGAGCCCCGCACCAGCCGGGTAGAAAATCGGCGTCCTTATCACAGGCAATCGACAGGGCCTTGGTCAAGGCAGCCTCGGGATTTTTGGCGAGCTTTTCCGCGCTGATCCGCCGCCGTAGGAAATCGGCCCAGAGGAATTCGGAATAGGGCGTCGGAACCTTGGCATAGCCCCCGGCACGTCGCAGCGCCCCCGCCAGCGAGCGGAACGGATCATCGCCGAGATCCGCGATGTTCTTGGGAAGGTCCTTCGCAGGCTGACGCTTGCCTTGCGCATCATAGGGATGAAGCCAGTTCCTGTTGTCCATGAATACGAGGAAAGCCTGGCGCTTGAGCACCCGCAGGTCGGCAACGATGTTTACCAGCACATGGCCTGCGCCTTCCTGGTGCAGGGCTAGGGCCAGATGGTGATGGTCGATCAGCCAATGGCGCTCGTCCGGCCCGAGCACCACCGGCAGCATGTGGCGACCTAGAAATTCGGGCCCGTCGCGTTCGCTATGGTCGCGCCAGAGCCGGCGCTTTCGTTCGACCTCGCTCATCCCCACGGTCATCTGCGTGGGGCGCAGGGCGGTGACTTCGACCGGGCGGAGGAATGGTTCGATCATCTTCATGAAGTTCCTGCTTTCAAGGGCGCTGCAAGAGCGGCTTTCACGGCATCGTCGACACTGAAATGACTTCGCTGCGCAATATCCCCGGCACCAGATTTCACCAGCAGGTCGCGCAGTTGATCGTGGAGCCGGGCGTACACGACCGCGACGCCGCGCTTCGCCATGACCTCGTCGAAATCGATGAGGGCATCTAGTGCGGTGCTGTCCATGTCGGGGCTTTCCTCAAGACTGAGGACCAGCATCGTGACCTGCGCTGCCGCCGCTGCGCTTTTCGCAATTCCAGCGAACACCCGATCGGCATTTGCGAAGAAGATGGGAACGACAGGCCGCGCGATCAGCATGTCGGGTATGGGACGGGCCTCCGGGTGGCGGCTCCAGTCGACGTAGTCGTGGCTGGTACCCAACTGGCCCAGGAAGACGATGTGCGGTGCCGCCAGTCGGCGTAGCAACGCTGCGATCGACAACGCGATTGCCAGCAGCATTCCGTCCAGCACGCCGAACGCCATCACGCCTGCGGCGGCGGCCAGCGCAACGAATTGGTCCCGGTCGAGGCGCCAAAGCCGCAGCAACGGCGCCGGGCTAAGCGCGTGAGAAAGTGCGGCGATGACTACAGCGGCAAGGACCGGCTTGGGCAGATTGGCGATCGCGGGAGCCGCGACCAGGATCATCATGGCGAGGGCGCAGGCGGCCAGAGTGGCGGTCCAGCGGCTTTGCGCACCTGCTGCCTCGGCGGCGGACCCTGCCGAAAATCCCGCTCCCACCGGCATCCCTTGCACCAGCGCGGCACCGGCGTTGGCAATGCCCAGCGACAGGAGTTCACGGTCCGGCTCTACCGTGTCGCCATGGCGCAGCGCCAAGGCGCGGATGGTCCCCCAGCTTTCGGCGAAAAGAATAAGCACCAGCGGCAGGACCAATTGCGCCAGTTGCGAGAAGGCGCGAAATGTCATGCCGGGCCATTGCGGCCATTGGAGCGCGGTATCGATCGTACCCACCACGGCAACCCCATGCGCGGAAAGAGATAGCGCCGTGGACGCAAGGATGCTGCCGGCCAGAACGCAGAATGCACCGGGAAGGGAGGGCCACCGCCTGAACAGGAACAGGGCGCCTAATGCCAGTGCGCCGGTGACGAGGCTTGAGACATGCCACTGCGGTATGGTGCGTATCAGGTTGATCGCGATGCCGGCGATGGACGAACCCTGTTCGGGCACACCAACGATTGAGGGTAGTTGCCGCAGGATGATGGTGATCGCCAGCCCGAAGGCAAAACCGCGAAGGACAGGCCGGGATACAAAGCCTGTAAGGCTACCCAGTCGTCCGGCCGCCGCGACAAGGAAGAACAGGCCTACCAGGGCGACGGCGAGTGTCGCGATCGCGGCCTTCTGCGCCGCGCTGCCGGGAAAGACTGCCAGCGTCGCGGCAAGGATGGCTGCCGAGGATGACGTGGGCGACACGATCGCAAAACGGCTTCGCCCGACGAGGGCGTAGATCAGGCATCCCGCAATCGCCGCCATCACCGCACGCTGGGGAGGGAGCCCGGCAATGCCGGCATAGGCGACGGACTCGGGAAGCATCAGCCCCGCAACCGAAAGTCCAGCGATCATGTCTCCCCGGCGCATTGCTTCTTCTAAGCCGGAATTGGCGATCTGCGAGCAAAACTTCGCATGATTTTTGCGCGGCATCCCGAAAAAAGCCCAGCGGCGCGGGCCGCTGGGCATAGAGTAGTTCAGGGAAGATGTGGTCAAGGGAGGACCAGATCCGAGCGCGGCCTAGGCGCTCAACATGAAGTAAATGAGACGTTTGGTCAGCCCATGCGAGGCGACCATCGAGGATCTCCGCCGGCAGACGCGGCGGTGTCGCCGAGATGCCATGTAACTCACCTAAGCGCGCCTTCATTGCCCTGGGGTTGTCGCAAAAAATGCCTGTCATTCGCCAAATCGACCAATGGTTCGTCGAGGAAGTCCTGCCGCATGAGCAGGTCCTGTTGGCGGCTGCTGGCAGAATGTGCGGCAACGGCGAAGATGCCCGCGATCTTGTACATGACGTTTTTGCCCGGGTGCTTTCAACCGATGGCTGGCAGGCGATCAGCGATCACCGCGGTTATATTCTACGCATGGCGCGCAACATCTTCATCGACCGGGTGCGACGTTCGAAGATCGTCGAATTCCGCCGCATCCTCGACATCGAAGACTTCGACATGCCCGATGACGCGCCCGACCAGCACCGTGTCATCGCGGGAAAGCAGATGGTGGTGGAACTGGCGCGGGCGCTGGATACGCTTCCCGAACATTTCCGCAAGGTATTCATCCGCCGGCGGATCGAAGGACAATCGCCCAGCCAGATGGCGCGGGAATTGGGGGTCAGTCTCTCAACCCTCGAGAAGCGTCTCGCGCGCGCCGTTCACCTGCTGACCGAGGCGCTGCAACCTTGCGACATTGGTCATCGTGCAAGCACAGACGAGGAGCCGCCCTTTTCCGCGCGGCAGCACCTGGCATCCCAGTCGTAAATCTATTTGCTTGTTCGCAAATTAGGGTTGGCGGGATCGCTCCCTTCGTTCGTCTTAAGGATATGGCTTTGTTTTGTGAAAGCTGCCTGTGATGCGGGCGACGGAAGAGTCTGATCTTCGCGGTAACGGCGAGGAGAGCGTCGCTGCACAGGCCGCATTCTGGCTTGCGCAGCATCAGCTCGGCACGATCGACGAGACCGAATTCCAGCGCTGGCGCAGCGCCGATGTTGCCCACGCGTTGGCGTTCTGCCGCGCGCTTGCTGTCTGGGAGAGCGCCGGACGGCATGAGGTCGCCGGCGATCTCGCGCCGTTGCAGGCTGCCTTCGTGCCAGATGCTGCAACCGCTGCGCTACCGCGCCGGCGCTTCCTCAAGGCAGCAGGCATTGCCGCTGCCGTGGGCCTGTTCGGGGCAGGCTCCTTTACCACCCGCGCTTACGCCTGGAGTACGGCCGAGACTGCGTTGGGCGAAAATCGACAGGTCAGCTTGCCCGATGGCAGCTTGGCGTGGCTCAATACTGACTCACGTCTGTCGTG
Organism: Novosphingobium sp. P6W; assembly: GCF_000876675.2. Taxonomy (GTDB): domain Bacteria; phylum Pseudomonadota; class Alphaproteobacteria; order Sphingomonadales; family Sphingomonadaceae; genus Novosphingobium. Next base: position 2,217,063 of record NZ_CP030353.1, on the reverse strand, counting down.
GCGTTTTTCGGATACGGAGCGCACTTTTTGGATCGAAAAAGGCGAAGTGGGGCTTGTCCTGCGCAATGGCCCCGAAGCAGTGATCCGGGGTGATAAGCGCAGTCTCGTGCTGTCGCAGGGACGCTACAATGCCCGTCTGCGCAGCGAAGCGCTCGACCTGCTGGTGTTCTTCGGCAGCGCCCGAACGCAGATGCCGGGTCAGGGCGGGGGCACCGCCCGCTCGGTCTCGGCAGGACAAAGCCTGCTCGTTTCGCACAGCGATGCCATCGTGCGTAGCGCCAGCGCCGCGCAGATATCCAGCACCCTGGCGTGGCGGGACGGCGAGATCCTGTTCCAGGACATGACGCTGGGCATGGCAGTGGACGAATATAACCGCTTCCTCGCACGCAAGATCGTCATCGTCGATCGCGATCTTTCCGGCATCCCGGTCGGCGGGCGTTTCACTTCCACCGATCCCACCGCCTTCCTGCATGCGGTTTCAACCGGGCTGGGCATCCGCATCTCCCGCGCGGAATCCGCTTATCTGCTGACGCGCTGATTTTTTTCAGCCGGGTTGGCGGGAAGGCAGGTTCGGTTCGTCCTTGGAAGTGAAGGTCCTTTCAAACGTTCCCCGCCAATTTCGAGCCAACAGGGGTTTCTCCGAAAATGTCTGCCAAGTACGCCGGGGCATCGCTGATCGCGATGATCCTGATGACGCCTGCTGCCCATGCCGCAGCCCGCGAGACGACCAATGAGTACCACTTCGATATCGCGTCACAGCCGCTCGACCGCGCGCTGACCGACTTCGGGCGGTAGGCCGGGGTGCAGATATTCTTCCCCCGTTCGCCCATCGCCCAGCGCCAGGCCGCGGCGCTTCGCGGTACGATGACGCGCCGTGCCGCGCTGTCGCGCCTGATCCAGGGTTCTGGCCTGCAGGTGAAGAGCGATGACGGCAAGACGGTCGTTCTCGGCACTGCAGGACCGGAGCATGGTGGCCTGACGAACGCCGCCGACGTGCAGCCGGGCGGCGCACTACAGTTCGCTTCGGCCGAGGATGATGCGGGCGAAGACATCGTCGTCACCGGCACCGTCCCGCCCGAGGAGGAAAAGGCCCTCGAATGGAAGCGCCGCCAGATCGGCACCAACGCAGTCATGTCCGGCGAAACGATCGCGCGGCGCCCCGGCGGCAACGTCGTCGACATTCTCGCCGTGCTGCCAGGCGTCTCGGCCTATGCCGACATGGGCCTGGGCCAGGCGGCGACCGGCGAGGCGGAATTCGTCTCCATTCGCGGCGTGGATTCCAGCTATAACGCCTATACCATCAACGGCATGCGCGTGGCCCAGGGCGATCCGGCCACCCGCGCGCTCTCGCTCAAGATGATCGCGCCTTACGGCCTGCGCTCGGCCAGCGTTTCCAAGACGCCGACAGCGGCGGACTACGGCGATTCCATCGGCGGCACGGTAGACATCTCCACCCCCACCGGTTTCCAGTACGGTCCGTCGTATTTCAAGGCCACCGGCGGCGTGAATTACAACGACCGTGCGGACAAGCTGGGCTTCGGCGCGTTCGGCGGCGTCGGTCAGGTAGAGATCGGGCGCACCTTCGGCAGCAATGACAACATCGGCGTCTACGCGACCGCCTATTACGAGCGCCGCAAATCCGCCGCCGAAAGCACCGAGGCCTATCAGTACATCGGCCGGACGGCGACGGCAGCCGCCGATGACCTGACCGCGATGGGCGCCAAGTACGACCTCTACGACAGCGATATCGAACGCTACGGCGGCAACTTCTCGCTCGATTTCAAGGGTGACAAGGTCAACGCCTTCCTGCGCGGATCATACGGCCATTATCAGGTGTCCTCGATCGATACCCAGCATAGCGTCACTTCGGGCATTCTGCAGCAGATCGGGGCCGCGCCTTATTACGACACCGCCGGCAACTACACGCCTTACGGCACGCTGGCGGGCAGTTACTTCCAGGCGCGAGACCAGGTTTCGCAGTTGGGGACGATCCAGGCCGGCGCCGATTATGAAATGACCGACAAGCTGACCGTCTCCGCCCGCGCATCCTACGGCTATAGCGAGCAGCGCCGCCCGAACTATGTCGAGGGCAGCATGTACAGCAATCTCGGCCTGATCGTGGACAGTACCGGCGCCCCGATTGGCGGCGTGACGATCGACACTTCGAACCCTACGAACATCGGCCTTACCTTCGCCGATCCGGCCTACAAGGATGCGATCCTCAGCGCCGATTCCATCAACGTATGGAAATTCCAGGCGCGCGACGTGAAGTCGAACGACAGGCGCTACGCCTTCAAGCTCGACATGGATTACGCGGCGGACGGCCTCGTCAAGCATATGAAGTGGGGCGTCGACCTCAACCGTTCGAAGCGCTTCCAGTACGACCGGGGCCTTCTGGGCAACAACGGCGACAACTTCGTGATCGAGAACGCCGACGGCAGCCGGCCGGATTCCACCGCCGCGCAGGGCCCCACCGCCGCCTCGCTCGCTGGGCGCAATCTAAACTTCATGGGCGGTAACTACGCCAATTTCCGCATCTATGACCGCGCCTACTTCGAAAACGCGATCCTGCCTTATGCCTATACCGACCAGTTCACGTCGGACGGCACCCCCAATCCGGGGTACTACACCGTCAACGATTACAACCGGAACACCGTCTACGGCACCGAGACGGTGCTGGCAGGCTATGTGCAGGCCGAGGCCGAGCTGGGCCCAGTCCAAGTGGTGGCCGGCGTGCGCTACGAACATACCGATTTCAGCGCGCGGCACTGGGTCGTCGTGACCGACAGCGGCGGCGCTTCCGCCGACGACACCGGCCGCTTCACCAGGGACGGCAATACCTACGACCAGTTCCTGCTGAACCTCAACCTTGCCTGGCGCCCCAACGAACGTCTTGTCGTGCGCGCCGCTGCCCGTCGCAGCTTCGCGCGCCCCGCCTTCGCGCTGATCGCCGGGCCTGAGACCTACAGCTACAACGACCTCACCGGCGACCTGGCCTTCGTCAACCGCTCCAACCCCAATCTCAAGCCGACCGAGGCGACCAACCTCGACGCCGGGATCGAGTGGTATCCCGATCATAGCGCGGTGATCGAGGCGGCAGGATTCTACAAGCACCTCACCAACTTCGTCTTCACCGCCAGCGCCACCGGCAGTTCGCCGGCTGCAGGCTCGGGCGAAGTGGCCGAAGACGGGGTAACCTATACGATGCCGCTCAACGGCAACGGCGCGGACCTCTAAGGCGTCGAATTCCACGCTCGCAAGCAGTTCTTCGAGCTGGGTAGCTTCCTTGGCGGCTTCGGCGTGGAAGGCTCGCTCACTTTGCAGGATAGCAAGGCGGACAGCGGCCTTGCAGGACGCAGCAAGACGCAGCTGCCGCGCGCGCCGGGCCTTATCTACAACGCAGAGCTGTTCTACGAACGCCCGGCGTTCTCGGCCCGACTGGCGTGGCAATATGTCGGCCGCCAGCTGCTCAGCCTGAACGACCAGCTGGATACCTACCTCCAGCCCAATCGCCAGCTGAACTTCAACACCACCTACCGCTTCGGCAAGTGGTCGCTTTCCGGGCAGGTCCAGAACATCCTCAACAAGGAAAGCTTCTACAAGACCATCGGCAAGAGCACCCGCTATCTGGGCACGCAGGACGGCGGCGGCAACGGCTCCTATGTGGAGACCGGACGCTTCTTCAAGCTGACCGGTTCGTTCGAATGGTGATGAAGGGTCTTTGGGTTCCCGGTCTGCTCCTCCTCGGCATGGCGGGTCCCGCCCTTGCCGGGGAAGAGGGCGCGGACAGCACCCTGCGGCTGGATCAGGTGCAACAGATCGGATCGCACAACAGCTACCGGCCGCTGCCGTCGCCCGCTGCGCAGACCCGCATCGAAACGCTGGCGGCCGATCATGCAGAGGAACTGGCCTATGGTCACCCTCCGCTGGAGGCGCAGCTGGCGCTGGGCATCCGGCAGATCGAACTCGACGTCGCGGCGGACCCTACCGGGGGGCTTTATGCGGCGCCCTATCATCTTTCGTCGGAGCCGATCCGCAAGGCGATGATGGCGCCCGGCGCGAAAGTTCTGCATTTCCCGCAAATTGAGACCGAAAGCCACTGCCTGACCTTTCGGGTGTGCCTGAGGCGGCTGCGCCAGTGGTCGGACGGGCACCCCGGCCATGCGCCGGTAACGGTGCTGGTGAACGCCAGCGACTTCCCGCCGATCGCCGGTTTCTGGGCGTATGACGCGAAGTTCGACGCCGCCGCACTGGATGCGCTCGATGCAGATATCCGCGAGATCATGGGCGCAGACCGCCTGATTGTTCCCGACGACGTACGCGGCAAGCATGCCAGCCTTCGTGAAGCGGTGCTGGCTCATGCATGGCCGCGTATCAAGGATGTTAAGGGCCGCTTCCTTTTCGTGCTGGACGGGAATGAACGTCACGAAGCGATCTACCGCGAAGGCAATCCTTCCCTGCGCGGACGAATGATGTTCGGTTTCTACGACGAGGGCGAACCCGAAGCGGCGGTGTTCAACATCCAGGACCCGCGCGGCGCCGAAGAACAACGCATCCGCCGCCTCGTCAAGCTGGGCTTCCTGGTGCGCACCCGCGCCGACGCCGACACCCATGAGGCCCGCGCGAAGGATCACACCCGGCTCGGCGCGGCGCTGGCCTCAGGCGCGCAGTTCATTTCCACCGACTACTACGACGGCGTGCCCGATCCGCTTGGGCTGGGCTTTCGCCAGTCCATCGCGGGCAAACTGCGCCGCTGCGATCCGCTTACCGCCACTTGTCCGCCCCGGAACTGACGAGAAGAGAACGCCCATGCCCAAGATCCTGACCATCGCGCTGGGCGCCGCCTCCTTCGCGGCGCTATTCTGGATGACCTCGATGCCGATCACGGCGAAAGCGGCCCCGGCGGCGGCGCTCGCCAGTGACGAGGTCGTCATGAGCGGAACCTTCTCCGACAAGGACGCGGGTCGCTATCTGGAACTGCCGTTCGAGGTTCCCGCTGGAGTCACCAAAATGAGCGTCGACGTCGACTGGGAAGGGCGGGGCAAGGGCGTCTACCTCGTCCTGGGCCTCTACGATCCTGAGCGTTCGCGCGGCTGGGGCGGCCTTGGCAAGCCCAGCTTCGTCGTGGCGGAAGGCTTTGCCACGCCCTCCTACCAGCAGGGCCCGCTGGTCCCCGGCACGTGGAAGCTGAGCATCGCCGTCGCCAGCATCCGTCCCGGAATGACTGCGCCTTACACGGTGAAGGTCCACTTCGATCGCGGCGCGGCAGCGCAGGAGATCACCTTAGGCGCGGTAAAACAGGGCGCAGGCTGGTATCGCGGCGATTTTCACACCCACACCGGCCACAGCGACGGCCAGTGCATGACCCGAAGCGGCGCCAAGCCTGTGCCGTGCCCGGTATACTTCACGCTCAAGGCGGCAGCGGACAACCACCTCGATTTCGTTTCGGTAACAGACCACAACGTCACCTCCCACATAAGTGAACTGAACGAACTGGCCCCCTGGTTCGATGGCCTGCTGGTCATTCCGGGCCGCGAGATGACGACGCAGTTCGGTCATTCAAACTTCATCGGCCTTGCCGATTTCGCCGAGTTCCGTGTGGGCATGCCGCCCGTCACCGATATCAACACGATGTTCGACCAGGCGCGCGGCACCGGCGCCCTCATCTCGATAAACCACCCGGCAATCCCCACTGACGAGAACTGCATAGGCTGCGGGTGGTCCGCGCCCGGCACGGACTTTTCCAAGGTCAACGCGATCGAAGTCGCCAACGGCGGCCGCGCGGCGGAACACGGCGGTGCCTTCGATGACGGCAAGGGATCGGGCACAGCGTGGTGGGAAGCGCTGCTCGACAAGGGCTTCCACCTGACCGCGATCGGCGGCAGCGACAACCATGACGCGATCGACGGAAATGCGAAAACCTCACCAGTAGGCGCGCAGGCCCCGGTCGGCACCCCGGCCACGGTCGTCTACGCCAGCGACCTTTCCCAGGCAGCTATCCTTGCAGGCGTGCGTTCGGGCCGGGTCTTAATCGATACCGAGGGCTCCCACCCCGATCGTATGCTGGATATTGCGGCGAACCTTCCCGGCCAACCCGCAGTGGTTATGGGAGGCACCCTGCAGCGCACGAAGCGCGGCCCCATCAAGGTCGCAGTTCACGTGAAGGGCATGGCGCAGCACAAGGTTGATCTTATCGTCGACGGCCAGCCTCTGGATAAACTGCCCCAGGGCGGCCGCCTTGCTTCGGCCGACGAGACCGTCACCGTCACGCTCCCTGGCCGAGCTGCGGTCCACTGGATTCGCGCGGACGTTCGCGCCGAAGGCGGGCGGCGCGTTCTGATCGGCAACCCGATCTACGTAAAATGAGCCGGCGTTCAGCCGCCTTGGGCAAATTCGATGCGGTTACGGCCATTGCGCTTGGCCCGGTACAAAGCGCTGTCGGCTTGAGCGAGGAGAGATACGGCATCGAGCGCAACTGAGGCTTCCCCGGCGCCGTGAGCGGCCTCGGCGATCCCGAAGCTCATCGTCACACGGCCGAACGGGCTGCCCGGATGCGCGATGTCAAGTTCATCAATGGCCCGTTGGCAATTCGCGGCGACTGTGGCAGCGCCGCCGATGTCAGCGTCTGGAAGCACGAGGACGAACTCCTCCCCTCCATATCGGCACGCTTCGTCGCCAGCTCGTCGCAGGCATCCGATGAGGGTTTGCGCGACGGAATACAGGCATGCATCCCCCTGAGGGTGGCCCAGGCTGTCGTTGTAGTCCTTGAACCAGTCGATATCGATCGCGATCAGGGACAGCGATTTGCCTGCCCGTCTGGACCGACGCAGTTCGCGGTGAAGCACGCTATCCAGACCGCGCCGGTTGAGCAGGCCCGTCAGGTGATCGCGCCGGGCCGTGGCAATCAGGCGGCGGCGTGATTCTCGCAGCAGGTGCTCGACCTGCGCGCGCCGGGTCACGTCCATCACTATCAGCAGAATTTCGGAAACGTCGCCGTTTCGGTCCGCTGCGGCGTGGAAGGTCACCTGATAATGTCGGCCATTTGCGGAGAAATGACGATCCGGCAGTGGCCGCCCACGCGTGGCAAGATCGAAATATTCCTGGATCACCGTCTCTGCGCCGGCAATCAGGTCACTCGCCATGCTGCCGGAAATAGAATCCTGCATGAATATCGCGGACATCGCCCGGCTGGCCATCGTGATCCGCTGGCTACGGTCGAGGATGCACATGGGCATCGAGGGGGAAGTGAACAGACGTTCCATGAGCCCGCCGTCATGTTCAGCAGACTGGTTCAAGAACAAGCCGCCCGGCCCGCAGGGGCACCGGCACCGATGGCGGCTAATTGCATCTTAATCAGGACTTTCCGGTGATTATGGTTTTGCCGGTCCGTATGCACCGCCGCCGCTCAATGTCATGTAAAGGAATGTTAATTCGGGCCGACCGTCCCGTACCGGGGCGTCCTGTAAAACATTGCAAAGGCGTGTTGCCGGACCTCGCAATCATGGCACGCCCTGCTATTGAACAAGTGAGCCTGCATGCGGGCGAAGAAGGACGGCGCGTGCGGATAGCGATACTCGAGGACGATTTGGCCCTGGCGGGCCTGGTGGAAATGACGCTTACCGAAGCGGGACATTTTTGTGAGGTGTTCGGCGAAGGCCATCTGCTTACCCGTGCACTGCACAGGGAGACTTACGATGTCCTTATACTCGACTGGAACGTGCCCGGTATTTCAGGAATTGGCATTCTCGAATGGGTGAAGGCGAACCTCGACCTGGCGCCGCCTGCGCTGATGCTGACCAGCCGCTCCGCCGAAGAGGACATCGTCGAGGGGCTTTCCGCCGGCGCGGATGATTATGTCATCAAACCGGTTGCGCCCTCCGTTCTCAAGGCGCGCGTGAACGCACTGGCGCGCCGTGCCTATCCGGCAGCGTTGCTGGGCATGGAAGTATTCGGGTCTTACCGGTTCGACACGCGCGCCGAAACCATCGAATGCGGCGGCGAGCTTATCGCGCTTACCGCGAAGGAATTTGCCCTGGCGCTGCTGCTGTTCCGCAACCTGCATCGCGCCTTGTCACGCGCGTACATCTTCGAAGCTGTATGGGGCCGCAACCCGGACCTGCCGACCAGAACGCTGGACGTTCACATCTCCAACGTCAGAACCAAGCTGAATATTCGCCCAGACAACGGGTTCAAGCTGGTCCCTATTTATGCCTATGGATATCGTCTTGAAACACTCACCTCTTAGAAATCGCGCATTGGCCGCAGGAGCGCTGATCCTGCTGGCGACAATTTCGGGGCCTGCCGCAATCGCTGAAACCCGGGCTGTGCAGAACCCGGCGAGGCAGTCTTCCGGCAAGGCTTCCGGCGAGACGGTAAGGTATCAGGTCCAACGCGGTGACAACCTTTTCAGGCTGGCCACGCTCTACCTCATCCGGCCGGAAGATTATCGCATCGTACAGCGCCTGAACCGGGTGGCGGACCCTCTGCGCCTGCCGATTGGAATGATCCTTCTTTTCCCGCGCGAACTGTTGAAGCATGAGCCTGTTCGCGGGGCCGTGCACAGTTACAGCGGCGCGGTGCGGATCGGCGGCCGGCCCGCAACCGTGGGCATGGGCGTAAGCGAGGGAACCTTGATCGAGACGGGGCAAAAGTCCTTCGTCACGCTCAAGCTGCCGGACGATTCCAGCATTGCCCTGCCGTCGCAATCGGCGGTGCGTGTCCAGCGTCTGCGCCGTGCGGTGCTGGGCAACCACTTGGAGCGACTATTCGAAATCGAACGTGGCCGCGCCAGCGCCACGGTAACGCCGATGACCGATCCGCTCAGCGATTTTCGTTTTGCCACGCCCGGCGCCATCACGTCCGTGCGCGGAACCCGGTTCCGCATGAGTTACGACACCAAAGGCGGACAGGCCACCAGCGAGGTGCTTGAAGGCAAGGTAGGCTTTGCCGCAGAGGCACACGATGCGCAGACTTTGCCGGCGGGCTTCGGCACGACCAGCGAACTGCCCGCACCAGTGGCCCTGCTCGATGCGCCTCAGCTTGCAGGGGCGGATGGTGTGCAGAGCGGCGACGACATTCGTTTCGCCTTGCAGCCGGTGCCGGGCGCCAAGGCATACCGCGTGCAGATCGGCGCGGATGCTGCGTTTCTCTCGGTACTGGATGAGACGCTGACGGCCGCACCCGAAGCGCATTTCGGGTCCTTGCCCGATGGCACATACTTCGTTCGCGCGACCGCCATCGACGGGAACGATCTAGAAGGCAAACCCGGCATCACCCGGTTCGAACGGCGGCTGGACCGCATCGAGATGGGGCTTGAGGTCACGCCTGCCGGCTACTCCCGGCAGTTCCGGTTCTGGTGGCAGGCCCATGGTGCCGCCAATCCGCAGTTCCGCTTTCAGCTTGCGAAGGCGGGCAAGGAGGCCAAGCCCATGATCGAGCAGGGGCCGCTTTCCGGCAATGACCTGATCGTGATCGACCTGCCGCCCGGCAGCTACCGCTGGCGCATCATGACCAGCCAGATCATCGGCGCACAGACTGTATCCCAATGGTCGGATTACAGCGATTTGAGAGTTGAGAGCGGTTGGTGATCCTGCGCCGCGGGCTGAAGCTGCGGACGCAGTGGTGGCTGATCGCCATCGTCACCAGCCTGCTGGTGGCGGGGATGACGATGGACCGCACGATGATGCGCATCGACAATCTCATCTACGACCATCTGCTTCAGGCCAGCTTTTCGGCGTCATCGCCCCCAACGTCCAAGCCCGTCCTGCTGGTCGAGATCGACGATGAAAGTATTCGGCGGCTTGGGCGCTGGCCCTGGAGCCGGGCCACGCATGCTGCGCTTATCGACCGGTTGAGCGCTGGCCGGCCCAAGGCGATAGCCTACGATGTCCTGTTCACCGAAGCGGGTGATCCCAATGACGACCGGCTGCTGGGTCAGTCCGCAGCGGGTAGCCCGATTTTCTTCCCGATGCTGCCGGCAGTAACCGCGAAGGAGGGCTCCGCAGCCGCTGCGCTCATGCCGATCGACCCCGTTCGCGCGGCGGCGGCCGGGGTGGGATACGCCACCATCGATCCCGACGCGGACGGTGTCGTGCGGTCTGCCACAACCATGGCGGGGGCGCAGGGACAATGGCACCACCTGATGGGGCTGGTGGCAGGGTTTGCCGCTGGCCGCGAAGTCACCGATGCACGGGCGCGGCTGATCCCGTTCAGCGGCGGGCAGGGGCGCTGGCCGGAAGTTTCCGCCGCTTCGGTGCTGGCCGGCGAAGTCCCGCCTGAGCTGCTTCAGGACAAGATCATCCTGGTCGGTGCGACGGCTTCGGGTTTGGGGAGCCGCTACCCCACTCCGACAGGCAGCGTGATGTCGGGCCTGGAAATCGAGGCTTACCTGCTTCAGGGGATGCGGGACGGCGCAATGATACGCCCGGCAGGCCTATGGCCCTGTCTGGCACTTGCGCTCTTGCCGCTATGGGCCTTGATGGTCTTGCTGGGTCCGGTAAGGCGTCTTCCCGCGCTGGCCAACTTCGCCCTGTGCGCGGCCTTCGTCCTCGGTTCCTGCGTGGCTGCACTGATGTTATGGCGGCTGTGGCTTCCGCCCGGCGCGGCCCTGACCGGGCTTGCCATCGCCTATCCTTTGTGGGGCTGGCGGCAATTGGCGGTGATCGAACAGTTCATGCGTGCCCAGTTGGAGCGACTCGATCACGAACCCTCGCTGGTTCCGCAGGCTGAACCGTCCCGCCGGGAGCGGGGAGTCGCCTACACCATCCGCCTCCTGCGTGCGGCCATCACCCGCGACCGCGAGATGCGCCATTTTCTGACCGACAGGCTCGACCAGTTACCGGATGCGACGCTGGTGCTGGACCTGCAGGGCCGCATCGTCATGGCCAATGCCGCCGCACACACTCTGTTCGCCTCGATCGGCGGACCGATTGACGGCACCGCAAGCGCGGCGGCACTGTTGCAACGTTTTCGTCAGACCGGCAGCGGCGATGCCGTTCCTTTCCCTCCCAGCGGCGAAGGTTCGGCGATGTGCGAGGTTCAGGTCGAACAGGCCCGGTTTTTCCTTATCGGCATGGCTGCGCAGACATCGACCGAAGGCGCCCGCGTTGGATGGGTGATCCGGTTTGTCGACATCAGCGAAGCGAAGTCCGCGCAGCGCCAACGTGATGATTTCGTACAGCTTCTCACTCATGACATGCGCTCGCCTCAGGCGTCTATCCTTGCTGTGCTGGAAACCGCTTCTCCCGACCGGATATCTGCTCAGGACTCAGTGGCGATTCGCCACTATGCCGAGAGCACGCTGCGACTAGCGGACGAATTCGTCCAGCTCGCGCGAGCCGAGAACCTCGAGTATGCGCTGGAGGAAGTCGAATTGGGCGACATGTTGATGGACGCGATCGACGATTTGTGGCCGCAGTCGAAAGCAAAATCCATCGACATCGTGACGCGCGGCGATGAACCGCTGCTGGTGATGGGCGAACGCTCGCTGTTGACCCGCGCTCTGGGCAACGTGATCGGCAATGCGATCAAGTACAGTCCGCAAGGCACGACGATCACATGTGCGCTGCACGGCGAAACGCGCCGCGATGGAACGAGCTGGGCGCACTGCGCGATCACCGATCAGGGCCCCGGAATGGACGCGGACCTGCGGATGACGATCTTCGAGCGTTTTCGCCGCGGCCCCGTAGGACTTGGTCCGAAAACGAGCGGGGCGGGCCTGGGCCTCAGCTTCGTTCACACTGTAGTCTTGCGGCACCATGGTGAGATCGAATGCGAGAGCGAACCCGGCCGGGGTACTACGTTCACGTTCAGCCTGCCAGGCACTACGGAGTGCGAACGGATCAGGGCGCAGGTATCGTGAACTGCGGCACCTCTCACGAGGATGGATGCCGGCCGGCCGCCTGGGCAGGCCATCTTTCAGCTGTGCATGAATATCCAGCAGGCAGCCAGCACGACACACCAGAGGGCGCCATTGAGCGCTAGAATCCAGACGAGCCTTCTTATCTGCGGTTCGTCCGGTGCCTCTGCCGGGAGCGGCTCGGACGGTACATGCGCGATCTCGGTTGTGATGAACATGACAGAGCTTTCTAAACGAACTCGACCCGCCATGCCACATCATTGGCGCAGCACCTTGTAAAGCAATGTCAAATCAACCGGAGTAGATGCCGGCACCATGGGTGCGGAGAACCTCGACCCGGTTCACGCTGCCGATCTAGTGCGAATGTGCGGCGGCACATGCAATTGACGGACAGGTCAATCGGGCCTAGCCCGCGAGCTTGCGCATTTTATGCGGCAAGATAGCTGCGCCGATGGCGCTGTATAAACGAATTGAGCGTGTCCGTGCGACCGCTTCGCAAGGACGATCGAATGAGCCTGACGGCCACTGCTGCCGTGTTGATGATGAGTTCTGCCGCCCCGGTTGCGGAGCCTCTCGTCACCATCGATCCCGTGGTCGCGGCGCAGGCGGAACCGAGCGCTTCACCCGAAACGCCGGCGTCTGCGCCACTGCCCCCGTCGCCGCAGGCACCAAGTGCAATCGCAGGCGATGACGCTGATGCGGCACAAGGTGACGACATTATCGTCATGCGCCGCCAACCGCCGCCGCCGGGCGATCCGCTCGAACGGATCAATGTGCAGTCATTCAAGACCGTACAGGCGGTCGACAATGCGGTGTTGAAGCCGGTGGCGCAGGCTTACAACAAAGGACTTCCCAGCCCGGTCAGGCAGGGCCTGCGCAACTTCTTCTCGAACCTGAACGAGCCGGTGGTCTTTGCCGCCTATCTCCTGCAGTTCAAGCCGGGCAAGGCGTTCGAGACGGCGGGGCGGTTCGCGATCAATACGACCATCGGCGCGGCCGGCTTTGTCGATATGGCAAAGCGCAAGCCGTTCGGCCTGCCCTATCGCCCCAATGGCCTCGCCAATGTGATGGGGTACTATGGTGTAGGGCCGGGGCCTTACATGTACCTGCCGATCATCGGCCCGACCACTCTGCGCGATGTTATCGGAGATTCCGTCGACAAGTTGCTGGTGCCCGCAGTGGTGGGCAAGCCTTTCACCAAGCCAGCAGTGGTGATCCCGGCAACGATCCTGAGCCAGCTGGGCGAGCGAGCCGCTTTCGATAGCGAGGTCAGCCGCATTCGTGAAGAGGACAACCCTTATGCTACCTACCGCGAGCTGTATCTGAAGCAGCGTAAGGCCGAGATCGATGCGCTTCACGGACGCATGACGCCTGACGTGGTTCCGGTCTATGGCCGGGGCATTCCCACTGCCGGAACCAACGAAAGCGATACGCTTGTCACGCCTGAACACACCCCTTCGGTTGAACAGGCACCGAAATAAGGGTGTCCATACTCAAGCAAGCGTTGAACTGGTCACTCCTGCCAATTCCAATTCAACAATAGAACTGTATCGGTTGTAAAATACATCCGCTTTGACATCCAATAAATGCAGCCTTTGGTGAAGTCGTAATGACTCGTTAGGGGAAACATCGTAATCGTCATTTGTCGCAGGTCGAACTCATCGGAGAATGCCGGCCTGGTGCGACGACCTTGTAAAGGTTGACGGTTATGCTTTTCATTGCGAAAAATCGCGTGCGTTCCTCAGTCATGGTCATCGCCATGCTCAGTTCTGTTCTTCCTGTTGTATCCGCTCATGCTGCTACTCAGGGAACTATCGGAGCTACATCGACTGGCACGGTCACTATTAACGCCACCATCAACGGCCTTGTTCAGATATCCAACCTGAGTGATCTGACGTTCAACACGCTCGATGGCACAACCGACGCTCAGTTGACCGAAAACGTCTGTGTGTGGAGCAATACCGCTACCAGAAGCTACACGATCCGGGCTACCGGCGATGGTGCTTCCAGTGCGTTTACGCTTGCCAGCACCGGCCATTCGCCTGTTCCCTACTCGGTAGCCTGGGCGAATTCGTCGACGGCCACGGCAGGTACGGCGCTTGCGACCACCACTGCCTCTGCTGCGTTCACCAGCACGGCCATCACGCCGCTTTGCGTGGCGGGTGCGAGCCCTACCGCCAAGCTTTTCGTGGGTATCACCGGCGCCAATCAGAGCACGATGGTGGCCAACGCCGCATATACTGGAGTCCTGACCCTGCTCGTGACGCCGCAGTAAGCGCGCCGAGACCCGCCAAGCTCACGCACCTCGCCCAGTGCGGCTTGCGAAGGGAACGAAAACAGGTGGCGGGTCCGATCCAGGGAAAGGACCATTGAAAATGGCATGGTGGATCCGCTTTACGGCAGGCTGCACTCTTGCACTATCCGGTCTGGTCACGCCGGGCAGCGGGGCATGGGCGCAGAACGTGCAGATCGCCTCGCTAACCGATGTCTCGTTCGGCACCATCGCCTCGTTCGCGACGAACCGGACGGCTTCGCAGACGCTGTGCGTTTACAGCGGCGTGACGAACTACACGATAAGGGCCACCGGATCGGGGAACAGCGGTGCCTTCACCATCGGCATCGCCGGCAACAGCGCCGCTCAATTGCCCTATACCGTCCAATGGGCTTCGACGGGATCGCAAACCGCGGGCACGCAATTGATCGCCGGCCAGGGTTCGAGGTTCACGCCTAACCCGCTTAACCTGCTTTGTTCTTTGAGCAGCCTCCTCGCCAGCAGCGCCAGCCTCATCGTAACCCTGCCAGCCACCAACCTGAGCGTTGCTCTGGCGGGCAATTACACCGGAACCCTGTCGCTTATGGTGTCGCCGAACTGACAGGCGGCATGGCGCAGGCACACTTTTTCGCCATTTCCGGGGCCATCGTAATGGCGGCAACGATGGCAGGCGCCGCGCATGCAGGCAATGCGCCGATAACCCGGCCGAAGGTTGCCATGACCTTCACCCCGCCCGCCGGCTTCGAGGACCTGACCGGGCCGCAGCAGGTGGTTCTCGATGTCTACACCGGCGGGGTCCGCGTGGGCGAGGCGATGGCCGTCGTCGAGCCAGGCCGTTTTCGTTTCATGGATGCCCGCAGTCTGGTCGACAGCCTGCCCGACATCAGCGACCGTCCCAGGCTGACGGCGGCGCTTGGCGCACCCAACCTGGATCCACATCCCGAGGCGATCTGCCCGGTCGAGAGCGGAATCTCCTGCCCGAAGCCGTCGTTCGACGTAGTCGCCATCGTATATGACGCCGCGCATTACCGCGTGGATATCCTTGTCGATCCGCGTTTCCTGACGGTGAAGGCCGCAGTGAGGCTGCAGAACCTGCCGCCTCCGTCCGATACCCCCGCACTGGTCAACTTCCTGTCGGGCACGGTTACGGGAGGGCAGGGCCAGTCCACCCAGTACTACCTCCAGGACAACGCGGTTCTCGGCATCGGCACGGGCCGCATTCGTGCAAACTTCCAGCAGGCGAGTTCATCCGGTTTCCAGACCGACACATTTGCCGGCGAACTCGACCGGCCCGGCCTGCGCTATACCGCCGGGGCTTTCTGGATACCGGGCAACACCTTGCTCGATCGCCTCAAGATGGTGGGCCTGGGACTATCCAGCCAGTTCAGCACCAGGCTCGACCGAGACCAGTTGATGGGCAGTCCGCTGATACTGTTTCTCGAACAGCGCGCGCGGGTGGATATCATGGTGAACGGTAACATCATGTCGTCGCTTGTCTACGACGCGGGAAACCAGGCGCTGGATACCTCGGCCTTGCCCGAGGGGTCGTATACGGTGACCTTGCGGATCACATCTGCATCGGGCGGAATGCGCGAGGAACAGCGTTTCTTTTCTCGCAGCAGCACCTTGCCCATGATGGGGCACGATGCATTCCTGTTCTATGCCGGGGCGCTGGTGCGCAGCAACGAAGGACTGATCGGCGACATCAGCCGTACGCCGCTGTTCCAGGCGGGCTGGGCGCGGCGTATGAATGCCGGCCTTAGCGTCAATCTGGGCGCGATGGGCACGGATCGCCGGCAATGGCTGTCTGCAGGTGCAACAATGTTGCACGGTGACTGGCAGTTGGACACTTCGGTAAACGTCTCGAACCGGGGAGGTCTGGGCTTTTTCGGACACCTTGCGCGCAACGGCACCTCGCCGCTTTCCATCGATCTGGATGCGCGCAGCATCTCGAACCCGGGCGGCGGTCCTCTGCTGGCTACCACGACGGTTGTGCTACCGACCGCCGGAAGCGTGGAATACAGCCTCTATTCCGGCGCTTATACTCAGTTCAACGGTGCGGTCGGTTACCGCCTCGGACAAGGGAGGCTGGCGCTGGTGGGGACCTATCGGCGGCAGGTGGACAGCCGCGACTATTCCCTTGGGCCGGCGCTTTATATGCCGCTGCTGCGCTGGCGCGACGTGGCCCTCGATTTCAACGGGACCTACACCGCGACCCGCACCGGGCGGCAAGGCTACGCCGGACTGAACCTGAGGATCACCCGCCCGCGAACCACCTACATTGCAACGGGCGGCAACCAGTTCGGATCGAGGGACAGGGGCTTTGGCGGGGGCGTTCAAGCCGGCTTCAATGCCTCGCGCCGACTCGACGATGTGCTGGGCGCACAGGTTCAGGCCGATGGCGGCGTGGAACGGTCGAACGGCACCACCTATGCGCAGGGGCAGGTTCAGGCGCACAGTGTGATTGGCGACGGCAACCTGAACTTTGTGCAGCCCTTCGGCGAGGGAGCCACTCAATTCAGCGCCTCGCTGAACACGGCGGTGGTGGTGGGGCAAGGGGGCGTGCGCCTCAACAGCGGCGGCAACGGCGATGCGATGGTAGTGATCCACGTCGATAGCGACGAACCCGATGCCGCCTTCGAAGTGTTGGTCGACAACCGGCCGATGGGCACGTCCAGAGACGGCAAGGACCTCACGCTTACCCTCCCATCCTACCGTGCCTATGCCATCCGCATTCGCGGCAAGGGCCAGATGCTGACCGATTACGACGCAAAGGCCCGGCAGGTAAGCCTTTATCCCGGCAATGTCGTCTGGCTCGATTGGCGCTCCCGCCCGGTAGTGGCCGTTTTCGGCCGTCTGATAGGGCCCGACGGCGGCGCCCTCGTCCATGCCGAGATCACGGCAGGCGGCGATCTGGCGCAGAGCGACGAGCAGGGGCATTTCCTCATCCAGACAGGGCAGAACGCCACGCTGACGGTGCGCACCCGCAGCGGTCTGGTCTGCAAGGCCTCCCTGGATACTATAAAGCCGGCCAGCGGCTATGCCTCGATCGGCGATCAACTTTGCCGCCCGGCAGCGGCGGCGCCTTCTAATCTTGCTCTTACTTCTCCATCCCCGCAGCAGAAGGTTAGCCAATGAACAGGCCTGCGTTTATCCCGATCACTTGGTTTCCGGTCCGCGCGGCGGCGATCCCAATCGCCTTTGCCGGCATGCTTGGCCTTCTTGCCGCAGTGCCGGCACAGGCGGGCATCGCGCTAAGCAAGGTCATCGTGGACCTCGCCCCGGATACCCCTCCGCGCGATGATATCGAGGTGATCAACGACGGTAGCGAGCGTCAATATGTGGTGGCCGAACCTGCGCTGATCCAGGCACCCGGAACTCCTCGGGAAAAGCGCATCGATTCGTCCGATCCAACGGTAACGGGCCTGCTGGTCACACCGCAAAAACTGGTGCTGGAAGCGGGAGAGCGAAAGCTGATACGCGTGGCCCTGATCGCGCCTCGCGGCAGCAACGAACGCGTTTTCCGCCTTGCGATCAAGCCGGTGGCTGGCACTGTCGAGGCTGAACAGACCTCCCTCAAGGTCTTTGTCGGTTACGACGTTCTGGTCATCGCGCGGCCGGCGGCTACTACCGGGAAAGTCGTGGCAACCCGCAGCGCGGGTACGATTACCTTCCACAATGGCTCCAATGCCAGCGTGGAAATGTCGGATGGCCGGCAATGCGATGAAGGCCGCAGGAACTGCCTGCCTTTGCCGCCCATGAGGCTGTACTCCGGCGCCGACTGGACTGTCCCGATCAAGCATGCGCCGCTGGTGGAATACAGGGTCCAGCAGGGCAAACTGTCATCGAAAGAGAGCTTTTGAACGCCGCGCGAGTACCCCGAAGGCTGAGGCCACCGAAAGCCACATCGAATGTCGAACTGGTCTGCAATGCATGGCACGGGCCGCCATTGCCGGTTCGGGTCGTTCTAGATTATGCGGCTAGCCTGTTCGATATCGGCACGGTGATCCCGCCTCGGTATCCTGCCGCATAATCGGAGTGCATCCATGACCGACGACGATACATGCCTCCTTTACGACATGCCGCGCCGCTACGGTCTGGTCAGCCGGACGCTTCACTGGATCATGGCCTATCTGCTGATGTGGCAATTTATCGTTGTCATCGGCTGGATCGTCTTGGGCGACGGCGCCTTCATGCGCACGGTTTCGCTGTTCGGGCCAGCGCACGCGACAGTGGGCACGCTGGTCTGCGGCCTTGTCCTGCCGCGCAGCTTATGGGCATTTCTCAACAGACACAGGCGCCCTCCCGCCGATGCGCCGCCACTGGGCTGGCTGGTGCGGGGAGTGCACGGTGCCTTCTATGCCTTGATGCTCATCGTTCCTGCCCTTGCGCTCGTCCGGGCTTATGGGGCCGGCAAGGGGTACGATCTGTGGGGCCTGCAACTGATTCCGGCGACCGGACACAAAGTTGCGGCGCTGATTGCACCTGCCGACCTTTTCCATGCGCCGCTAGCCTGGACGCTTGCGGTCCTCATTTCAGGTCATGTCGTGATGGCATGGTATCACGGCATCATTCGCGGCGATGGTACGCTGGCCCGAATGGCAGGCCCACTGCGCACCTGAAGGCTGCGGTTTGCAGCCGCAACCTTCAGGCTTGTTATCAGGGAGCGGGGTGGGCGAGCCGTTCGCGGGTGATCTTCTCGAAGGTCTCCATGATGCAAGCGGTCTTGGCTGATCCGCAGCCCGGAATTTCCAGATAACTGCGGCTTGGCTTCGCGGTGAGGGTCAGCGGGGTGAGGGCGCGCAGTTGGTCCATCGTCTGGGCCTGCTGGAATGCGCGCACGAACCGGTGACCGGCCTTGTCCCGCAGGAGTTCGAAACCGATCGCGCCGCCCGGGGCTATATCGTCGCGCGGATAGTCGGCCATCGTCCAGTGCATGTCGTAGAAACCGCCCAGCGCGGCAATGTTGGTGTCATGGCCGAACAGCAAGGTGACTTTGCCGCCAGTGCCTGAAAGCGCGTCGATCATGCGGGTGATGATCGGCGCGGCCAGGCGCTGGGCGACGTAGGCAGGCCGCGTCTCGTACTGGAACTTGACAGGATGGAAGCGCAAGATCGCGCGGATGTCGGCCTTGCTGGCACGGCCCCAGCCGACCTGGCTCATCGGCATCCCCTCCAGATACTCCAGCAGCAGGGTCTGGCCGGCTGTGGAGCCGAACGACAGGCCGCCCTTCATGTCGGGCTTGTCACCCGCCGTCGCCGTGAGCGTCGAGGCAGTGGGGACGGGCACGCCGACGATACGCTGCAAGGCCGCGAAATCGGCCCGGCGCGAGGCGATGACGGCGGGGAGGCCGCCTTTGGGAAACTGCGCCTGCGAGGCTGCCAGCGCCTTGTCGCCATCGATGGCAACCTCGGCGCCGGTCGGATGGAACTGGTCCTCGGCATCCTCATCGGCCGGGTGGACAAGTTCAACATTGCAGCCCGGCTGCAACGCCCCGAGGAATGCTTTCCCGGTCTTGATGGCGCGCGAACTGCCACTCGCCCAGGCGCTGATCGTTCCGGGGACCGCGCAGCCCGAAGCCGGGAGCAGGCCGGCACTGGCAAACAGGATGCGGTCGTAATCCGCCAGACGCCGAATGCCGTCCGCGCCGTGGTCGGTGAGATCGCCGGCGGGGGTGTTCCAGGTCGGCCATTCGTCCTTTGTCGTGCCCACCGGCGTGGCGGGAAACTTGGTAGAGGGACGCACCCCGTGCCGCATCAGCATAACCACACGCTCGACCGTCATCTCACCCTTCGCGGGCGCGGCGGAAGCGGCAGCCGAGCCGTAAAGCAGCGAAGCGGCGGCGCAAGCGGCGTACACGGCGCGCAGGCGACGGGAGGATGAGCTACGGTTCATGATGCAAGCGCCCTGTTTTAATATCGGGAGCCGGTTAGCTGCCTTATATGACTGATCGGTGACGGTTCGGCAGGCAACGATCTCCCGCCGCATCGCTATCGACATTACCAGTGGCCGCATCGTTTGTGTGTAGTCGGTCAGGTCATTGCCATCTTGGGCGGAAGAGCCAACGAGCTTGGTCCCGTGCTGCGGTACGATATTGGATGTTTGCGTAGCCTTGCCTACGCGCAATGACGGTCCTCGCAACATTGCATGAGGAAAGGAGCGCCATGGTCGACCGCCGCCAGTTTCTGGGCCAATCCCTGCTATCGGGCGCCGCGCTGGCGTTCGCCGGCCGGGCCTTCGCGGCGGACGTACCGCTCGATTGCGCTCTCGTTGGCGGTAGTATCTGGACAGGTGCACCGTGCGGACGGGCCGATGCGCTTGGCATCGTCGGCGACCGCATCGTTGCGGTAGGGGCCGCTGCGGTGAAGGCGCGCATGGCGCGCACGACGCGAGTGGTGGACCTGAAGGGCGCCTTCGCGATGCCCGCTTTCACCGACAATCACACCCACTTCCTTATGGGTTCCTTGGCACTGGCTCGTCCGAACCTGCTGGACGTCAAGGACCGGGGCGAATTCGTCGCGCGCATTGCCGCTGCCGTGAAGGCCGAGCCGGGCCAATGGCTGCTGGGCGGTGCCTGGGACGAGCAGAGGCTGGGCGGCCAGCTGCCCACTCGCGAGTGGATCGACGCAGTCACGCCGGGCACCCCGGTCGCGGTGCCGCGCACCGACTTGCACATGTACTTGTGCAATTCGGTGGCGCTCAAGCTGGCGGGCATCACACGCGATACGCCCGATCCGGCAGGCGGCGTGATCGTGCGCGATGCCAGCGGAGAGCCGACCGGCGTGGTCAAGGACAACGCCAAGGCGCTGATCGAGCGGGTGATCCCGCCGCTTGCATCCGAGCAGGCGGAAACAGCATTGCGGGCGGGCATCGCCCACGGGCTGAAACATGGCTTTGCGCAGGTCCACGTTCCAGACCCGTTCGACTGGGACTGCTTCGACGCGCTGCGCCGTTTGCGTGGCCGGGGCGAGACCGATATGCGCTTCTACAACTTTGTGCCCATGCACGACTGGCAGCGCATGGCCGACCTCGTGAAGACCGAAGGCCGAGGCGACGACTGGGTGCGCTGGGGCGGCGTGAAGGCGCTGGTCGACGGCTCGCTCGGATCGCGCACTGCGCTCTTTCGCGAACCCTACACCGACGCTCACGATACGCGCGGCGTGCGGATCATGCCGCTGGATGAACTGCGCGAGGCTGTGCTTGCATCAGACCGCGCCGGTCTGCATGTCACCGTCCACGCCATCGGCGACGAAGCGAACGACGACATTCTCGACATCTATGCTGAAACCGTAGCGAAGAACGGCCCGCGCGACCGGCGCTTCCGGATCGAGCACGCCCAGCACATCGCACCTGCCACGATCCCTCGCTTCGCGCGCCAACAGGTGATCGCCTCGGTCCAACCCTACCACGCCATCGACGATGGGCGCTGGGCCGTGCAGCGCATCGGCGAGAAGCGGTTGAACGGCACTTATGCCTTTGCCTCGCTGATAAAAAGCGGCGCAACTGTCACTTTCGGGTCCGACTGGCCTGTGGCCCCCTTGAATGCGATGGAGGGCATCCATGCCGCAGTCATGCGCGAGACGATCGACGGCAAAAACCCCAACGGCTGGCTGCCCGATCAGAAAGTGACGGTTGAGCAGTCGCTGATCGCCTACACCGTCAATAACGCTTTTGCCGGTTTCCAGAATGACCGCGCCGGACGGATTGCCCCCGGTTTCCTCGCCGACGTGGTCGTACTGGACCGCGATCCCACCGCGATAGACCCTGAAACATTGCCCCAGATCGAAGTCCTACGCACTATCGTCGGCGGGCGCGAACGCTATACCGGAGCAGCAGCATGAGTGTTTTTTCGCCCCGCAGCCCGGCAGACATCGCCGCGCTTGTCTCGCGCCATCCGCTGGCTTGGGTGATCTCGAGCGGCCCTGCGTTTCACGCGACGCCGTTACCCTTGATCGCGGAACTGGACGGAGAAGGCACGGTTGTTGCCCTGATCGGCCATTTCGCTCTGCGCAATCCGCAAGTTGAAGCGCTGCGCGTCGATCCTGGCGCACTCATACTGTTTCAAGGTGGGCAGGGCTATATCTCGCCCGAACTGGTGACGCAGGAGCAATGGGCGCCAACGTGGAATTATGCCGTCGCTCGCTTCAAGGCTGATATCACCTTCCTGCCGGACGAGAACCACGACGCGCTCGACCGGCTGATCGAGCACATGGAAGGCGACCGACCGGACCGCTGGACCGCTGCGGCGATGGGGGAGCGCTATGAACCGATGCTCACCCGCATCATCGCCTTCCGCGCTACCGTTCGCTCCTGCCACGCCACGTTCAAGCTCGGCCAGGACGAGCGGCCTGAGGCTTTCGCGCAGATACTCGCCGGCCATCCCGATAGCGCGCTGGTAGCTGCCATGCGGGAAGCGGTCGCAGTCTAGCAGGCACTGCCTGGGCGGCACAGAACCGTTGCTGGCAGCTTCCCGAACGTCTCTGCCCCGTCTTCGCGCAAAGCGGACGTCCTCGGAGTAGCGAGCGGGGGGAGATCATTCCCGTCTTGCCAAAAAAAAAGCCGGCCACATGGGCCGGCTTGAAAAGGTTTGGGAGAGGATGCCTGAAAGGCGAGATTTGTTTCCGCCATGTTGCAGCGCAACACAAGTGCGCATTTTGCATGCTATCTTTCGTCTTGGACAAGCGGGAGGCGATAACTCGATGATGGCAACCGAACGATGGGCACGTAGGTTTGGAAACCTTTCAGCAGTCGGCAAGCTGAGGGTGGAGACGGTTGGTATGTCATTGGAACAGGTCATCAGTGAATATGGCTTGGTCGGTTTGGCCCTGGGCGCCGGTCTGGAGGGAGAGACGGTGGTAATCATCGGCGGGCTGATGACACATCGAGGTATCCTGCCGTTCTGGCCCGCTGTCGCAGCGGCTGCGTTAGGCTCTTTTCTTGCTGACCAACTGTTCTTCCTGCTCGGGCGACATTTTCGCGGCCATCGCTTCGTGCACCGATTTCAACGACGACCGGCCTTTGCCCGCGCTCTGGCCGCATTCGACAAGTATCCTGTATCGTTCGTGTTTGCCTTCCGATTTCTCTACGGACTGCGCACGGTCAGTCCGTTAGCGATCGGCACGACACGGCTTTCCGCGCGAAAATTTCTCGCGATCAACGCCGCAGCAGCCATCGTCTGGGCGCTTATCTTTGTCACCATTGGACACTGGTTCGGGCAGGCAATCGAAGCAGAGTTCGGACGTATCAAATCAGCCGAACATCTCGTCGGCGTTGCGCTGGCGGCCGCAGCGATCCTAGGGATCGCCGTGATGCTTGTGCGAAAGAACATCAAGTTTAGGAGCAGCAAAACGGACGGCTGACCACCACTCTGATTTTTAACATAATCATTATTATCATCCCCATCGGCGAGACTGAAGCAATCGGCAACGTTGCGGACGACGATGGAGCTATCCCAAGAGCCTTTAACGGTTTTCTTGCAAAGAGTCGACCATTCGACGATTCCGTCTGTCCCGACCTTCAGGACCTCGCCCCCGTTTATGTTAAATCCAAACGGGTCCGGCATCTCGACCGTGAGAAAATCTACCATCATGATTTGCGGCCCGCCGCGATGATGACGGCTGTGAGATCACTAATTGCGACCGCGTAGGCAGATGGGTCATCGCAGTGAATAAGAGCGCCAGCCAAGTCCTTGAACTCCTCAGCGGCAGAAACTGGAACCCAGCAGGCAATCTGCCGATTACCTTTTTCACGCATCCTGCGAACATAGACCGCCCTGCGGTCTGTTTGTTCAGCAATCGCTTGCTCGATTGGAGTGCGTTTCGGCACGTTTCCCCCTGTCCCTTGAGACGCTAAACCACACCGTCACTATCGACACAACCCAAACTGTCGCAAGCGACGTCAAGAATTAGAGTCGCTTTGGTTTCATGTCACTAGCGACCTATACCACAACTGTCGCTAGTGACAAGAGAGGTTCATGGGTTGGCCAAGGCTCATTGGGTGAATGACCGTTATCGGGCATCGCGCATGTCTGGGAGAACGACCAAGATTGGTGGGAAGCTGCCGTTAGCGAGGTTCGGATTCCCAACCAATAAAGCCAACCTTGATCCGATTTTTCTCGACCCAGCGCATGAGGCACTCATTCTGCTCTTCAAGCAGTGGCAAGGCGTCGGCGCTCTTTCGTCCGAACGCAAAGGTGCCGTCCGGGCCTACGGACCAAGCAATACTGTCCAGGGGGATGCCGCAGCCGGAGAGTGCAGCCCGCACATCAGCCGCGTTAGTGCCGTGACGCGGCAGCAACGCACGGATCGTATCACATCCCCCAAGCACCAACGCACCCACTGCGATCATCAACGTCCGGCATTTCATCCATCGACGTTAGCGAAGCGTTGAATGGCTGCAAGGGGGCGCGAGCCGCCAAGGCAGAATTTCGCGCTCTGGTGGTTTGCGGTCTGACCGATTCCGGCGCTACCATGCTGCGCGGGGACAAGCGAGGTGATCTTGGAACACGAAATCTGGTTCGAGAAGGTGGGGTTGAGCTACATTCCCTGTCATTGGAAGGGCTTCGCTGTGATGGGGGCCGTTCTCGTACCTTCTCTCGGGGCCATGTTTTTAGGGCAGTTAGCGTTAGATCGCTTAGGTTACGCCAGCGCAGATTGGCTGGCATTCCCCACCTTTTTCATTCCCGCGCTGTTCTTTTTGCTTGGCGTCGCGAAGCGACATAGCTGAACGACCAGCAGCTATCGAGGGTGGAGAGCGGAACGTCGGCAACGGGGCGTGAGCAGCCAGTCCGGTTTTGCCGTTTCGCGGCGGTAAGCCGCCTTTCCGCTGGCAGGAATCCAAAGCGGCGCGGGGAAAGGCTGAAAGTGGTGGAAAGCGGTCATTGCGCCAGACCTGCAAACGGGGCAGCATCGCCGCATGAAGCACCCCGAAGCACAGTTTATCGTCGAGGTCACGGCAGATGACGAGATTATCTGCCGAGCACCCAAGCAGGCGGAGCAGCGTATCAGGATGACTGACCTTGCTTCGATCTATGTCGAGACTAACGGCAGCGGTCCTTGGGGAGCGGACGTTTGGTGGCTTCTAAACGACAATGCCGGGCAGACACGGGTGGCGTTCCCGCAACTGGCCACAGGAGAAGACTCGGTGCTCGAACGGTTGCAGAAACTCTCCGGTTTCGAGGTGCGGGGAATGAACTCGGGCAAGAACGCCCGCATCATGTGCTGGCCTACGCCCGCGCCCTGACTGTCTCCTTGGGGGCGGATGCTGCCATTCTCGCAAAATCGTCCCGGAAGGGCGCGAAGTGGTGGTAAGCGGTCATTGTGAAACAACGCTGTGCTATCTCCAAAAGCGCCGGAACATCCTCACTATTTTCCCCAAAGTGGTTTCACTATTGCATCGATTGCACGTAATGGCCCGCGCAGGCCTCGTTGGTGAACCGACATCCCCTTCGCCCGGAAGGGGCGAAAAGTAGCGTTCGAATTTTCCGGAAACTGCGCGAAATTGATCGGCATCCGCAGGAGTTTGTCCGCCGTCGAAGGTCACATTCGGCCACAAGGCCGAGTACTTTGCGTTTAGTTGAAGCCATGGCTCGGCACGAGGTTCGGTGTCAAAAACGATTGCGTCAACCGGACATGCCTCGATGCAACATCCGCAATCCACACATTCGAGCGGATTGATGACGAGCATGTTCTCGCCCTCATAGAACGCATCGACTGGACAAACTTCAACGCAATCCATGTGCTTACATTTGATGCACGCATCAGTGATTACCCCGGTCATGCCTTCTACCTCTGCTTCCAAAGCAACGACATAGCCCTCAGCTGCGAACGTCCGCAACGGGGC
Source organism: Novosphingobium sp. P6W (assembly GCF_000876675.2). Lineage (GTDB taxonomy): Bacteria > Pseudomonadota > Alphaproteobacteria > Sphingomonadales > Sphingomonadaceae > Novosphingobium. Next base: position 2,191,093 of record NZ_CP030353.1, on the reverse strand, counting down.
GTTAACGGAATGTCCGGCTCTAGACGCCGAAAACCGATAATCGGACGCCCCTGCACTCGAATGTCCACCTAAAAGTTGACCGGCTGCTCTTGCGTGTAACTCTCTGGGGCGAGGCCATCGGCGAGAAAGGTGAACGATGAAAAATCACGTTGAGCACCTCGCACTCGCACTCGCAATTCCCCGTCCGTGAAACGCCAGATCGCCACTTCCTGAGAGAAGTTGATGTCCATTTTGTTCCGCCATGGCCTGTCCTCCACCACGTGAGGTGGACCGTATTTGGCAATGAACGCTTTCCTGAGACTTTCAGCGTTTCCAATGGACGTTTCGCCTGACACGGAAAAGAGCTTCCCGCCGTTGAACCTTGCTCTCATATTCACGATTGGAACGTTGCCGAGCAAGCTGCCATCGATGCCCCGGCATTCCTCCTCCCCCCTGCCCTTGAGCTTACATTTCTTGCCGATCACCGTGCCTTGGCCGGAATAGGCTTCGGACGTGGTGAGCCCCATGAAGTCAAAGGATTGAGGTTCCTCAGCAGCAGCGGGGCCAGCGATCAATGCGCCAAAAAGTAGCAATCCGCGCAACATAAATTCCCCTGTTGATCAGACCCCCACAATCAGGACCTTGAAGCGGGTGGTCAATAGCCGCCCTTCCCCACTCACCAATTACTCCTGTCACTAGCGACAACTAATCGACGGGTCGGAGCGACCCGCGCGGAGAGGTTGATGTGTGGCGAGAGTCTCGTTTTCGAGACAAATGTGCATGGTTATTAGACATTGCACATTCAGCAGCGCTTACGAGGGCAGGAGAGGTCCTCGCTCGCTCCGCTCGCTGCGGTCCTTTCCTGCCCTCGCGCTGCCCTGATGAACGCGAAAATGGACGAATAAGCACGGCACTTTGGCAACCAAATGGGTTGACGATCGCGCGCCTGGTCTAACCGTGAAGGTGATAAAGCGAAGAAAAGGGGTGTCCGTAGGGGTGCCAAGGACAAGAGGGCCGTTGCCCTGAAAGGGGAGGCGCGGGCCGTGAGTGGCTCAGAACGCGACAAGGGGTAGGCGTCAGGGGCGCTGCCCCCAACACCCCCGAGTTGGTTTCAGGCCGCGACTTCCGCCTGTGGATCGCCCTTATCCTCAGTGGGATCGAGGACGAGTATCGACGGCTCACCTTTGCGCGCATCTGGCGCGATATCTGCCTGCACGAGCAAGAGCAGCTGCGAAGATCCTTGCTCCCGGTTCCGCGATCCAAGCAGCCCACCAAAGAAGCCGTCGCGAGACGAATTGTCCGACCGCTCATCAAGACCGGCGATGGCGACAGTCTCCCCGGGTGCGATGGCGATCACGGAGGACGCGGAGGACTTATTCAAGGTCGGGCTGTCGTTCACGCCGTTCTCAGTGCGCGCGAAGGTGGAGCGCTCCTGCATGACGCGCAGTTCGATTTCACCCCGGCGAACCGTGGGCGTCACGGAGAGCGACACGCCGCTATCGCGATAAACCACGGAGCGGATCGGCGCGCCGTTTTCGGAATAGGTCACCTCGCCAATGGTCGGGACCTGCGATCCTGAATTGATCGAGGCAGATGCACCGGAGAGCGCCGACAGGGAAGGCTCCGCTACGACCTGAAAGCGCCCGTCAGTGCGAACGGCAGACAGGACCGCAGAGACGCCGCCAGTTGCGATCTTCACGAACTGGTCACCGCCAGAGGCACCGGCATTGACACCGAGCCCAAGCCGACCGCCGAGAACGTCCGCGAGCAGCGACAACGCCGAGCCTCTCGCCTTGCTGGTTCGGACCTCAAACAACACGGCACGGATCGCCACGGCAGCGCGGGGCTTGTCGATGGAGCGCACGAGCTGCTGCGCCATGGAGATATCCCGCTTTGATCCTGAGAGGACGAGAACGGTTGGATCGAGCCGGTCAACGATGCGGTCACCCTGCGGGGCGCTGCCTTCCCGCACAGCGATTGTGAGCGCGGGAAGGACGGAACGGACGATCTCTCCCAACTCGGCGGGCGACCTGTGCGCAGGCTCGATAATGGCGACGAAACCGGCAGGCTCATCTGCAACGGCTGTGATCGGAGACGAAGCCGGCGCGTGGGCATCAAGGGACGGCATCGGCGCAGCATAGGGCGAAGCCGGCGCGGCAAAGGACTGTCCGGATTGCACCTGGCTAAATTGTGACATCGGCGGCGCCGACGAAAAGCCCGCGGGGCCATATTCAGAGATCGGGGTGCCCGAGACGAAGACGGTTCCGCCCCTGAGCTTCACCACGAGGCCCAACGAGCGGAGGAACTGGACGACGCGCACCGGCAACTCACTGCGCGGCATGACGAGGTTTACCGATACCGGCTTAGTGTTCGACAGCACGTCAGGGGCGATCACATAGGGGACGCCCATAACGTCGCGCATCAACATGGTGACCAGTGCGCCCGTGGGCATGGAATCCAGCTGCACACGAACCGGGCCCGGCGTTGAGGGAAGCGTTCCGGCCGAGAGCGGCGCGGCGAACAGCAAGGCTGCGAGGATGAAAGCGCGCTTCATTGGATCGGCACCCCGAAGGACGAGGCTGGAGCCCCAGCTTGCTTGATGATGATGCGATCATCCGCAACGACCGCTTGCCCATCGAGGACGCCGTAAGTTGGCCGGTCACCGTCGAAATCGAAGCCGTCAGGCGCGACGACGCGAACCGATCCCTTATCGTCAGCAAGGACGATCCGAACGCCGTTGTCAGCGGTGACTTGCCCGACAATGCGATACGGCGAGCGAGGGCGCTGCATAACGCCGGGAATAGGCACTGCGGCACCAGCTGGGAGAGCTGCACCGCCTGATAGAGTTTGTCCTGGGACGGGCTTAATCTCAGGACCGGCGAAGAAATGGGCAACGCCCCAGCCACCCATGGCCATAATGAAGACAACGCCGCCTATCGTCATGAACAAGCCTGATGACCAGATAGAACGGCGGTTATCGGTGTTTAGCTCTTTCCCCTCGCCTTGTGTGTCATACGAAGAATAGAGGGCGTATATCTCTTTCTTATAGCGACCATTACCAGTCTTAACGGACGTTCCTTTTGCTTGCGACGATCCGTCATAGACATCGTAGCGATAGGAACCTTTCATGCCGAGCGCAGAGAGTTTCGCGAACTTGAAGGAGCCTTCAACGAGCCCCTTAAAGTCGCGATGGATATCCGTAATCAGCTGCGTTCCGATGATAACGTCTGTAGCGCGGCCCTTATCGTCGACAAGGTGACGATGCCAGCGCAGGAACGGTTCAAGATCGGCGGAACCGACAGAGCCGCCACGATTAAGAAACGTCAGCCGCCATTCATCGAATATAAGAAGATCACCGCCCTTGATGAACGTGTTTTCATCTCCGGTTTCTTCCGTTGGAAAGAAATTAGGCAGATTTGCTTGACTTCCTTCGAATAGAACGACCTCACCTAACTCTGCGTCAGGCTTCTTATTGCGGCAGTATTCTAGAACCTTGTCAGGCTGAACACCGCTGATGTTAGTGACGACGCGCCGACCAGCGAGGACGGCGGGCACTAGAACCTGTGAAATCATCGCGTAAGACTTACCGGCACCGGGCGGGCCGTTGTACGTGGTAATAGCCATGGCTAGTTATCCAATGATGGGAAGCCGCCTAATTGCAAAGCGGACAACAAATGCTGCAATAATCATGGGAAGGCCAACTTCCACCCTAAAGACACCCATAAAGAACAGTACATCAGACGGCAGACCGCTGAACAACGAACTAATCGAATTAAGACCACTCTTGTCGATCTTTGACATAACGAGCGAACCTAGTTCACTGACGATCAGATATAAACCTGTAAACAGGATGAATTTGATAATCGTACCTTGGAGTACGAAGCCTAGCAAATAGTTGATTGCTGATTTTATAATAGCGAACATAGCTTTACGCCTTCAATACTATCATACCGGCAGCAATGGTGAAGAATAGGATCATCATTGCCGATATGATCGCCCTGTTCTGCTCGATAAACGGACAATGACTGTCGAGAACCAGCGTATGTTCGTAGAACTCCGCCGAATACGTCGGACAGCTTGGCGAACCCAAGTTGATGCTTATTTCCGGGAAACCCCAATCGAACGCCTTATCGATAATGCTTTGCGCTGTGGGGCTCTGCGGGTTGGGCGCAGCTGTGCCGGGATTAGTCCAATCCGGCCCCTCAGTGGGCGTATCCGTTGGCGTATCGGTCGGCGTTGTGCCGGGCTGGCCGGGGGTGTCGTTCGGTGTCGGCAACTCACCCACGTTCGCGGTATCCCGAACGGTCGGTTGCTGCCCGCCAGTGCGCACATCTTCCTTCTCGATACGTTCGTAAGGGATTTCGCACTCACCGTTCCCACACGCGGCCTTGTAGGCCCTGTCAGCGATCTGGCGGATAAACTCGTCGGAGATCGGGCAGAAGGACTGACTGGAGCCGAGCGACCATTTATTGAGGTCTGCGGCAGGAACGACGCCATAAGACGGGATCGACCATGCAGCGGGCTGCTTGACGCACATCTGCGCGTGTTGGTTCCAGTTGCCGATACCGATACCGTCTTCGCACACGTAATCCTGCTTAGGGATCGGCCCATAGCCGGGGTCCTGCGACCACGCAGTTCCAACAGAGTAGGTACTGACCGAAAAATTCGCGTAGTCGGCGTTAACCCGCGTTGCACCGTTGTAGTACGCGGGCGACGATGTGTAGACCGTGAACTGACAAGTGGGACCAGCGCAGTATTGGGAAGCATATACCGGCGCTTTACGAAGTACTTCGGCCTTAGGCCCGTTCGCCATATGTAGCCCGACCTTGAATGCTGACCACGGCTCATTCGTTACGAAGTAGTTTCCGCCTACGTATGAGCGATACAACCCCTGACCGAACTTATAAGGTATTGGATCAGGAAGTTCCAAGGCTGGGACAAGTACGTTACCGCCCACGTCGAGGTTGTAGTTTAGCTCTCCGCATTCCCAGCTGCCGACCGGTCCACCGCTACCACCGCCGCCGTAATCACCGCCATTGGCGAACGCCAAACACGCCGCGTTCGACGGGTTGGCCTGACAGAACTTGCTATCTTTATTCAGTCCTGGGGGAACGAGCTTAGTGCCAACAGGGAGGCCGAGCGCCTGCCCAACGCGTAACCAGCTATCGAGCTTAAAAGCGGGCTGGTTGAGGTACGCCTTAACCTTTTCCAGCGTAGGCGCTTTCTTAAAGTCCTCGACCATTCGGCGGTTGAAATTGGCCTCAATCGAGTTTGCCACCGCCTGCTGGATCGAGCCCTTGGCAGCGCTGTAAGGCTCGGGATCAGGGATAGTGGACTGCGCCCAGCTGGCGGCAGGCATCGCCAACCAGAGCAGCAGAATAACGACGACGCCGCGCATCAGCTGTTACCCATCTTCATTCCGAGGATCGCGGCCCCAGCGGCGATAGCGCCAATGAACATGATGAGCAGATTGTACGCGGTTTCGCCGTCCATGGCCGTCTCCTGAATAGAAAGGGGCCGGGGAGTGTCGCGCCCCCCAGCCCCAAAACCCCCTTGCGGAAAGGGCCGGTTAGCCGCCCTTGACGAGCGAGATCACCTTGCGGACGCCCATCTGAGCGAGGCTCACACCGATGATGATCGCGCCGACCGACAGGACAGCGGCGACCACGGTCGTGACCGAGATTGCTTCGGTCAGCGGCGACATGTCAGGGCCGGTTGCCGTCTGCGCGAATGCGACAGGGGCAGTGGTGACCATGGCGATCGGCGTTGCAACGGCAGCGGCAACGGCGAGAGCGAGCTTCTTTGCACCAAACATAACGAACACTCCTTGGTCGGACTTCTAAAGGGAAAGGATCACGCCGACCGGATGACCCGAACAATCGCGCCGACCACCACGCCAGCGCCGAAAGATGCGAACACAATCGAGAACGACCACGAGAACAGCGGCACGGTCTGCGACATGTCGATAGGGACGGGCTCAGGGGCCATCACGACGGGGATCAGGGCTTGACCCCCTACGCTCCCGCAAGGGGCCTGAGGCACGCCGTCAGGGGCGGGGACGCAGTGCAACACCAGCTGAGCCACGAAATTACGCGGCCTTCTGGATCGCAGGCTTTCCGGTAATGATGGCGGCGGCATCGTCGAATGAGCAAAGCTGCAATTCGGAGCCGCGATAGTCCAAACCGTACTCGCCGGTTTTGAATACTTCGCCAGTCATAAGGTAACGACCCGGCTTATACGGGCCAGACTCGGGCACCTTCACCATGAACGGAAGGGGATAGGCCTTGCCCGAGTGGAGATAAGCATTCTGCTTTGCTTGTGCGGGCCTCATCATGCCCGTCGCCTTGTCCTGATAGGACTTGCCCGGAATGATCGCCTCGGGCGTAATTTCTACGAATAAAAACATTTTTGGCACCCCTTTAGGGCACCCTAAATCCGATTTGGTGGCAGTTACTTACACGAGCGCGAATCGCTATCCAACCCTAAAAATGCACCGTAGAACGAAAAAAGGGGGAAGGCCGCAAAGCCTCCCCCCCGTGGTGCGCGTGTCGTTAGGCACCACCCTATGCGACACGCTCCAACGCTGCGGTGAGTTGATCGGCCCAAATCGGATAAAGGGCTGGTTTAGCTTCGATCACTCGCCGCAGCGGCACCACGTTGGATTTCGGAACAGGGGATGCGATGTCATAGCCCGTGGCCTCTCTGACATCGTTACGCAGCTTATAGAACGCTGCCTTAGATCGACCGGCGCGCATGTCGTTACCGGCTTTCCACGAAGAAATGGCATCAAGCAGCCGAGGCCGAAGGCCCAACTCAGCAAGATCAGTATTATCGAGGTTCATCCCGATTTCTCCAAAATCTAAACGGTCCACGTAGGCCCGCCACACTTCCCCGACTTTCTCAGGGGTCCAATCACCAACGCACCTCAAGCCGAGACGCTTCAATTCACGTGTTCGCAGCGTTAGCTCTACGCGCACCGTCCTGTTGACCTCGTCGAGCAGGCCAGGAACCTCCATAGCAAAAGATGGCAGGGGACGGCGACCCACTTCCATGCCCTTGGAGTAAATCTTCAACTGCCAATCTTTGGCGCGCTTCCCCTTCTGAGCGAGGCCATAGTAGAGCGTCCCCGGATCAGACTGGACACCCCGCCCCCGGTACGGACACCACACGCGCTCTTCCATAGCCCGCAGGAAAGGCAACACGTCACCCTCTCGCGGCAGTGTCCAGGACGCAGTTAAATCGATTCGGCTGATGCGCGCAGCATCGATGTTAAAAGAAAAGCGTTCAGCGATCTGCGGTCCCGGAAGCATAGAGCCAACTATTTTTCGTAAAGCGGCATCTAAAGCATAAGACGGATCAGATGAACCGAACAAGTTGTGGCCTTGCACGAACTTTACAGGGTTACCGGAAAGTTCTAAACCTCTTCTTTGAAGACGGCCTTCAATAACCCCTCCGGAGTAACGTCCGGGAAGTTTTGCATATTCATTATTATCAGTTTTATCGTGTGGAGTTGGGCGGGTTCTAACCGGAACAAGTGAGCCAGGCGGCGACCTGTGCCGAGCCCTCAAAACCGGTAGCGCAATTGCGCGGTGCCTCTCGGCGGCAAAGTCAAAGACCAAGTTGCGATGCCGTCGATCGTACCAAGCGCGGCGCCATCGACCTCTATCTTTTGACCGGCGCTGCCGATCGGCACCTCCAGCAAGACCGAAAACGGGTTGGCATTGCTGGCGGTAACCACCGATTGCCTGGAGCCGCCGCTTTCCTGCGTGACGAGGACTAGCGTGCTGATTCCCGCTGCGAGCCGGAACGTTTCTCCCTCCGCGCGATCTGTCAGCGTGCCGAGGCCCAGCAGCAGTCGTTCACCGCCCTGCCTATTGGCGTATAACGCGGTGCTTCCCGAAGGCAGCGCCAGGCCGAGCCCAGCCTCGCTCTTGTTTCGCAGGACCAGCACAACCGTTGTGGCGGCCGCGTCTATCCGCTGGCCCGGATAGACGGAACGGCGATAGCGGCGCTCGAAAGGCACTTGTCCCCGCGCAAGCAACGCCACCTGCTTCTGGCCGCGCGCACTTACCGTCACGCGCTCAGGCACGCGGTAGAGTTTGAGGTCGCCAAGGTCTTCCGGCGGAGGAGGAGGCGGCGGCGGCGGTGGAGGCGGCGGGGCCGACATTGGAGCCATCACCATGGGCGGCGAGCCTTCGAAGCTGCGTGAGGCCGTCACAACAATATCTTGTTGTCGCAGATCAGAAGTAGTGGTGCCCAGTGGGTAGCATTGCAGTCTCAATGCGCTCACCGCCGCGCGCAACACAGGTGTGCCCACCCGGTTGACCTTGCCTGCCACCGCATTGACTTGAGCATCGGCGAACACCTGAGGATTGCCGTTGCCAAGGCTCAACCACGCGAACAGGTCGAGGGACCGGCCATCGCTCGCCTGCGTGGCGACATAGCTTGCACGCCAGTCGAAACCGGATGCAATATAGCTCAACCGGACAGAAACGGTGCGGGCCGAGGGGCTGTCGGTAACCACGCTGAGTACCGGCTTGCTGGACAGCCCGGCAGGCACACCGGCAAATTCCAACCGCTCCGGCAGGCCCGAGCAGCGCAATGTCTCCACACCGTTCGCGGTGCGCAAAACTACGCCTGGTTGCGGACCCGCGACGATCGTGGCTTCTTCGCTGACCTTGCGTCCCGTTGCCTTGTCGGTGCGGGTGACAGTGACCTGCCGCCCCAGCGTGCCATCGACGAGCGAAGCGGGCGACAGCAGGCGCGCATCGCGGTTCTTCTCGACTGTGCCACCAGGCAGCCCCTCGATCACGGCGCTGACCGGGATGATCCCTTCGGCCACGCCTTCGAAGCGCAGGACGGCGCGGCCGCGCGGCAGGCGCACCTTGCGCGTCTCCGTGACCATCGCGAAGCCGCCAAGACTGCGCAAGTCGAGCGCGCCGCCGCCATAGGGAGCGCGGTAAACGGTCAACTCCACACTACCGGGTCCGGGCGAAGTCACGGCCTTTTCGCCCCCCTCGCCGCGCGCCCCTTCCCTCGCATCCGCCGGCCAGCCGGCGGCGAGGGCCAGCAGCATGGCCATAGCCCGCACCGAAAAGGGTGGCCGCGCAGTCATTAGTAGCGGGTGTCGAACGTCGCGGTGACCACCGCCTCCCCATTGGCCGGCACCGGCACCTGCCACACCGCCGAACCTGCATCGCGCCGTTCGCTTTTGCGGTTTTCGTCAATGATACGGGTATCACCCCAGTCGAGCCCGCTCTGCACCAGTTCCACCGTCGCCGCGCGTGAACGGGCATTGGTCAGGCGGTAGCGCATCTGCGTGCGCCAGCGGTTGTCGCCAAGACGCGTGCGTAAGACGGTGGTTGGCTGGACCTTGACGTCGAAAGCATCGCCGGTCGGCAAAGCGATGGAGGAACCTTGCGGGGTGTGGTCGATCTGGTTTTCGCCGGTGAACTGCGGTTGCCCGCGCGCGTCGCGGACATACACGCGCACTGTCCCGGCAGGCAGAGCATCACCGAATCCGGCAGCGCCGGAATTGGCGAAACGCAGTACGCTTGCGGCGCTGCGCGGCTCGTTCGCGGTGCCCAGCCAAGGGTTCTCGAACCGATAGCCCGAACTGGCGGATACGCCCTTGGCGTCAAGGAAGCTGACCTGCTTGGTCTGCTTGTCGGCAATCGTCGTGCGCTCTGCCAGCGGGTAGAGATAGAAATCGCCGAGCTGTTCGCGGTCCGCGCTTTCGGTGCCGGGCTGGATGCGCGTTGTCCGGCGTGAAGGGTAGGACGGGACATACTGATTTGAGCCGTCCGAACTGCCCACATCACCGGCTACCAGCAGTGTTCTGGCGGCGTTGAAGGTCGTGCCGCTGGTATTGCGCAGCGTCACCCAGCCTTGCACGTCGACAGTGCCGCTCTTGTCGTCGAACAGGGCGACGTAGTCGGCGCTCCAGCCAAGGCCGCTGGAGAGGTAGGAGAGCGTCGCGGGGCGATTACCGGCGCGATTGCTCGCCAGTGTGACGGACAGCGTCGGACGGGCGCGCAGCGATTCCGGTACACGGTCGAACACGGCGCGCACCGGCAGCCCGTCATCGCGCAGAACTTCGACGTGGCCGTTTATTTCCAGGACCACGCCGCCGTTGACGGCCAGGACTTTCGCCCGCTCCCGCGTTTCGGCGCCGGTTGCCGGGTTCGTGCGGATCAGCGTGATCGTCTCGCCCACGGCTTTTTCCATCAGGCTGGATGGGCTTAGCAGGTCGTAGTCGAAATTCTGTTCGACGATCGCGGCGTCGGCCACGGTGAGCGATACCGTTTCAGGCCTGATCTGGGCGCTGACATCGGGAAAGCTCTGCCGCACCCGGCCCTTGCCGAGGTCCAGCGGGCGCACATCCTGCACCAGCGCGAGGTCGTTGTTGTAAATCGTTACCGAAAGATCGCCCTGTGCGCTGGCACCGCCGGGCAGCGGCGGGGCCTCCTGCGCAGCCAGTGAAGCGGGCATTGCCAGAACTGCCCAACCTGCCCAAATCGCGCGCATCGACTTCCCCTTCGACCTCGATGGCTCTTCATGCAGGCGATAGGCCTTTGATGCAATGCCCGAAAAATCAACAGGGTGCGGGCTGTAGTTACAGCCGGCCCGAGGTTTTAATAATAGGCCTTGGCAAAGAAGGCCACAGTCACGATACCTGCGAGGGCCACCGTAACAGCCTCGACAACGCGGCGAGGCAGACGGGTTCCCAGCAATGCTCCAAGATAGCCGCCGGCTATTGCAGAGGGTGCCAATAGAAGTACGTCGTGCCAGCGTACCGCGTTCATCACGGCGAAAATGGCGATGGCGGCGGTGTTGGCCGCAGTCACCAGTACCGTGCGCGGGGCCTGAAGACGATTGAGGCCGGTAGAGGTAGTCACGCTCCAGAACGCCATCATCATGATGCCGACAGCGCCGCCGAAATAGCCACCGTAGATACCGAGCAGGAACTGGCCCGACTGGATGATTTTCGGCCCGGCGCCCTCCCCGCCCCCTTCCCCGTGAAGGCGCGTGGCGATGCGCTTGCCGAATGCCAGTGCAAGCGTGGCGACGAGCAGCAGCCATGGCAGGACGCGGTTGAACAGGGTGGACGGGGTTGCCAGCAGGAGCACACTGCCGATCGCCCCGCCGAGTAGGGAAATCACCGCAAGCCGCGTCAACGACACCCCCGCCACGGCGCCGATGTCCTTGCGGTAGACCCAGGCGCTGGCGGCACCGCCGGGATAGAGGGCGACGCTGCTCGAGGCATTGGCGACTACCGGGGGTACGCCCGTTGCCATCAGGGCCGGCAAGGTCACGAAGGAACCGCCCCCGGCAAGCGCGTTCATCGCGCCCGCCAGCAGGCCCGCGCCGGCAAGAAGATAGTCGGTGTTCACGCGAGGCCTTGTGCCGATCCGCGCCGCGCAGTGCAATGCGGATGGTTCGCCTGGCGCTAAAGCCCGGCGGGCGGGATCAGTCGGACCGGGAGCGGCAGTTCGCGCCGCCAGAGCGCGCAGGCCTGCTGGCGCGCATTCAATGGCCGGGCAAGGTCGGCGATCTGTCTGCGGCTGATGCCCGAGCGTTCGCAATAGAAGGGATGGCGCGGTTGCCGGGCGAAGTAGCTGTGGAACAAGGCTGTACGGTCCACCTTATGGGCGGGCTGGCCGCGGTGGAAATGCTCTGCTGTCTCGCAAAAGATGACGGTGCCGGCAGGTCCTTCGCAGCTGACCATGTCCGTTTCGTACCCTGGCCCCAGCCTTTCGGTGAGCGCTGCGTCGTCCGCCAGCATGTAGCGGTAGCCGTTGACGCCCCCCTGCCCGGGATCGCGGCGGCGGATCATCTGGAAGGGGCCGCCGCCGGCAACGACATCGTTGCAGTAGACAGCGACCTTGATCGTGCGCCGGTCCTCCCAGTCGCGGTGCCAGCGCCGAGGGCCCGCTTCCTTGCCATCGGCGACGGTGTAGATGAGCTGCAAGCCGTCATAGGCGGCGGGCAGCCCGAGGTAGCTTTCCACGATATCGAGCAGCCTCTCGTGAAGACCCCATCGAAAGATTTCCGGACGGGAAGCGATGTCGGAAGGCGGGACGATGATGAACTCCTGCCCCTCTGCCGCGAGCCGGCGCGCTTCCGGGGCGAAATCGCGAGACAGGCTCCGCGCCGCCGCCATCATCTCGTCCGATCCCGGCAGGCCAAGCGCGTCCAGGCTGGTGATGTGGATGCCGTCGCGGTGCAGGTCTTCAACGATGCGAAAGTCTGCGCCGGAAAGGCTTGGCGAAAGAGGTTGATGCCGCGCCAGCGCGTTTTCGTGACCCTGCATCAGTAGGGGGTTGAGCATGGCCGAATTGGCGCAGCGCAGCGCGGTTCGCGCAGGCAGGTCACGCGCCCATTTCATCGCCGAGCGCAAGGGCGCTTCAGCCATGGCTGAGAATGTCGATGGTTCGATCGACAAGGCTATCGCTGAGATTGGGATGGATCGGCAGGCACAGGATCTGCCGGGCGATGCGGCGTGCTACCGGCAGAGGCTGACGCGCCGAAGGCAGGTCCCGGTAGCCGGGCATATCGCAGATCAGCGGATGGAAGTACCGCCGCGCCAGGATGCCGGCAGCCTGCAGGCGGCGGCATAGGGCATCGGCGTCGACCGGATAGTCTTCGGACACCAGGATGGGGAAGTAGGAATGGTTGAGCGTGGCACCCCCGCCGATCCTGAATGGCGCGATGCCGTCGATGTCCGCCAAAGCTGCGTGGTAACGGGCGCTGATTTCGCCGCGCCGGGCGATCAGATCATCGATGTAGCGCAGCTGAAGCAGGCCGAAAGCGGACTGCAATTCGTTCAGCTTGCCGTTGATCGAGGCGCGCGCCATCACCGTATCGTCGATGAAGCCGAAATTGCGCAGCCGGTCGATCTTCGACTTGGTGCGCTGATCCGGCGAAACGATCGCCCCGCCCTCGAAAGTGTTGAACACCTTGGTCGCGTGGAAGCTGAGGACGGAAAGGTCGCCCTGCCGAAGAACGCTCTGGCCGCCGGTCTGAACGCCGAAGGCATGGGCCGCGTCGTAGATGACCTTGAGTTCGTAGACGTCTGCGATGCGCGAGATCGCCGCCGTATCGCAAGGGTGGCCGAAGCAATGGACCGGCAGGATCGCGCTGGTCCGGTCGGTGACGGCGGCCTCGATCCCGGCGGGCGCGAGGTTGCAGTCTTCCTCGTCGATGTCGACGAAGACCGGCGTCGCTCCCACCAGACGCAGCGCATGGGCGGTGGCGACGAACGTGAACGGCGTGGTGATGACCTCTCCGCCGACCTTCATCGCCTGCAGCGCCAGCCACAGGGCCGTCGTGCCGTTCGACGTCAGCGAAATGTACGGGACGCCAAGATACTGTTCGAGCGCGCGCTCCAGCTGCTGGTGGAACGGCCCCGAATTGGTCAGCCAGCGGTTGCTCCAGATGGTTTCCAGAAAGGGAACGAATTCTTCCAACGGGGGCATGAAAGGCTGCGTGACCGGGGTCGGCGGCTCTGCCGGCACGTCTATCGGCATCAGGGCCGGGATACGTGCCAGTGCGGGCATGGCGACGGGGTGTTCGCTGAGTTTCATGCGTCCATCTTCACCTTTGGAAGGAACGGGGAGCCGCCTCGTTCGACGCGGCCATTGCGATGTCTACTTACTATATTCGAGGCTTGGCGGCCCGCGCAGGCAGCGTAATCCGTGGGGAATTCGCAGACCGCCATCGTCACCTGCCCACAGCTTTCAGGCTGGTTCGTAGTAGTCGTAATCGTACCGGCGGGTGCCGCTGGTCATGGACTTGTTGAGGACCGTGCCGACGATGCGCGGCGCGCCAAGCAGGCGCATCGCCTCTTTCAACTCGCCCGAGGTCGTGCGGCCTTCCTCGATCACCATCACGATCCCGTCGCCCTTGCGTGCGATCAGCATCACGTCGTCAAGCACCAGGGCTGGCGGCGTGTCGATGATGCACAGCGGCTGATACGGCATGGCGCGGATCGCGGTCATCGCGCCCGCCAGCCGGTCCAGCGACAGCAGCGTCGACGAATCCTGGCGAGGTTCACGCACGGGATAAAGCGTCAGGTCCAGTCCCGCCACTTTCTGGCCGACGTCTTCCCACTCGCAATCGCCCAGCAGATAGTCGTCGACGCCGGCATTCACCGTCAGGCCGAAGCGCGTTGCCATGGTCGGTCGCCGCAGGTCGAGGTCGATCAGCACGGTGGGCTGGATCAGGCTGAGGGCGCAGGCCAGGTTCGCGGTGACGAACGTCTTGCCGTTGCCCGCCTGGGTAGAGGTAACCACCAGGATGCGCCCACCCTCGGCATAAAAGCCGTTCATGATCTGCGATCGCAGCAGGATAAAGGTTCGCGCGCGCGGGTCCATGTGTTCCAGCCCGAAAATGCCGTTTTCGAGCAGTTTCTCGCGGTCGAGCCGAACCCGGCGCCGTTCGAGATCGACGATCGTGCAGGGGCTGGTTTGTGCGACGAAATCTTCCTTGCCGACAGTAATCATCGTCATGCCTCCGCTCGACGGGAATTGGGGGGCCCTCGCCGCTTCTGCAGAAACCTGCTGATGCGTTCGAATAACGGCGATGTTGAACCGGAGCCCAGCACCGGGACCACTGCCAGCGGCGGCGCGTTCATCAGCCGGGTGACCGCGCCGACGCCGTGGATCGGACCGGCCAGGACCTCCCAGACGACCACCAGTGCGAAGCCCAGCGCCAGCCCTCCAAAGAGCCCTCCGGCCACCATCTGCATGCGCTTGGGGCGGATCGGGTCACCCGGTATGCTGGCCGCGTTCACGACCGAGAAGCGCTCGCCCTTGTTCTCCGCCTGGAGATTGGCGGTGACCTGCGCTTCCATCTGCTTGTCGCGCACGTCCTGGTACTGGCGCTTGAGGTTGTCGTAGTCACGCTCGAGATTGTTGAGTTCGTAAGTCGCCTGGGGCGCCATGGCGGTCATCCGGTCCATCTGCGAGATCGAGCCCACCAATTCCCCGCGCCGCGCCGCCAGCGAGGATATGCGCGAGCGGGCTGCCGCCATTTCCGATGCCACCACGCCGCTGCCGGGCGAAGGGCGCATCGACGACAAGGCCGCCTCCCTCTGCCGCGATACCGCTGCGCGCGCTGCAACAACATCGGGGTAGGTATCGGAATACGTCGCGGAAAGCTGGGCAAGCCGATCCTCGGCGGTGCGCAGCGCTTCGAATTCGGGCTTGGGCGCCGAGGCGATCTCCTCGCTGCGCGCCGCAAGAAGGCCGTTCTGCTGCATCAACCCCTGGGTTTCCGCATCGAGCCGCGACACTTCCGCGCGCAGCGACGAGCCCGATTGCGCGCTGAGGGCCACCTGATCGGGCAGTGCCCCGGCATAGCGGCTCTCCACCTCGCGGCGCTTGACTTCCAGTTCCACCATCTGCGCGCGCAGATCATCGACGCGGCGGGTCAGGAACGAAGCGGTGCTTACGGCCTTTTCGGTACGCAGCCGCTTGTCCTCGGTCAGGAACATCGCGACCAGTCGCTCTGCTACCTTGTGGGCGGCCACGGGGTCGGAATAAGTGAAGGACAGGTCGAAGGCGATCGTGTCGTTGCCGTTGCCCGATGGCTGGCGCCCGCTGGCGCTGACGAGGTCCACTGCGATCGAATTGCGCATTACGCCCAGCAGGTCTTCGAACGACATCTCGTCCTGCTCGCGCTTGTAAAGGCCGGCCTCGTGGATGAGACGGGTCAGGCTGGCCCGGCTCATGATCTGTTCCCGGATCTTGGCCACGCTTTCATTCGCGTAGTTCGCCGATTGGACGGGGGGAGCGAAGCCGGTGGGTATCTCGGGCGCGTCGATCAGCAGGGTCGCCTGCGAGCGGTAGGCGGGGGTCATCAGCAGCGCCGCCGCCAGAGCCACAACAGTGCCGACCACCGCAGGCACGACGATCCACCAGCGCCGCCGGAAAAAGATGGCGAATATCTCGAGCGGGCTGATGACGCTGAGGTTCGGTGCTTGCTCGTCGGTCATATGTGGTCACTCATCTGCGGATCCCGGGCTTGTAACTGAGCTGAATGCCAAAGTAGGCGGCGCCGATCCGATCACCGTTCACGATCTGCCGGCGCGCGTACTGGACGTTGCCGGTCAGGATAATTTGCGGACGCAATTTCCAGTCCAGCGCGGCCATGGCGCGCACGGCATCCGTGGCGCCGTCGCCGAAAGTATCGGGCGGCCCGGTCGCCGGCACGCCGCCGACCAGCGTCGAACGCCGAAATTCGCCGGAACCGCGCAGCACGAACTTCGCGCCGACCGGCTGCATCACCGAAAGCGATACGATCGCGTTGCGGCGCAGCCCGCCGAGCCCGCTGACTTCGGTATCGAGCGAAGTGGAAAAGCATCCGGTCGGCCCACGGCGAGCCCACTCCCCGTCCTCCCGGCAAACTTCCAATCGTCCGGCAAGCAGTGTGCGGCCTGGCCGAGCCGCCGCGATGCCGCCGGTTCTTTCCTTCTGTTCGCCGGTTCTCGACACGCCCAACTCCACCAGAATCTTGGCATGGTCGGGTAGCTTCCGGTTGAAAGTGGCATAGAGCGCGGCCGTGTTGACGTTGCCCATACCGGCCACTGAGCTGATCGAATTGCGGCCCCTCAGGCCAATGCTGGTGCGCGGTCCCGTGCGCCGCGAATAGCCGAGGCCCATCGATAGCGCTTCGGCGTTGAGCAACAAATTGCTGCCGGTATAATATGTCCGCTCCACCCGCACTTCCGGCGTGAACAGTTCGTATGCGTTCGGGGTCCAGGCCGCATCGATGCCGGAGAACCAGCTGTTTCGAATCGCGCCGGGATCGGTCGCCGCATCGGGGCTGGAGGTCAGCAGGTCCAGCGCCAGCATCCGCTCGAAACCGGCTGCGAAGCCAATGTTCAGATACTCGCTATCCCGGTAACGTCCTTCGACGCGTGCGTCTCCCAGCATGAAATGGCCGTAGAGCCGGCTGTAATCGCGCCGCCTCAAAGTGCCGCCGATGAGCACCGTCGAACCGTTCTGGGTGGTGATCATGACGCTGGGCGATGCCGCGACCTCTACCATCACTGCGCCCGCACGTTCGGTGGATAGCAGCAGCGGATTGGACGAGGCAAAAATCGCCGTGTCCACCTCCAGCTTCGGTTCGGTCCGGGCCTCCGCCGGCGAGGCGGCCAGTCCCGGCAGCACCAGCGCGAAGGCCACGGCGGGAAGCTGACGGCAGCGCTCGGTCATACAGGCCGCATGCTCAGGGAATGACGAGGACATCGCCTGCTCCCAGTACGGGCAAGGGCACATCGAGCCGCCCGGTGTCCATCTTGCGCGCGCCCTTGAGCACTCGGGAAAGACGTACCGGCTCGACTGTCTGCCCCTGCGCTGTCTGGCGCAGGATGATCGCGTTCTTGACGTCGGCGAATTCCGCAAGTCCTCCGGCCATGCTCAACGCCTGCAATACGTTTACGGAGCGGCCCGAGGCGAATCCGCCCGGTGTCCGCACTTTGCCCATCACGTAGAAGCGCATGCCGGTAGCCTCGCGGACCGCGACGGTCACGTCTGGCGGCGCTTCCCGGTAATTGGGAGCAAGATTGTCGCGAATCTGCAGCGCGATCTCGCGCACGGTACGGTTGGCCGCGCTGACGCGCCCGGCCAACGGGAAGTTCAGGGTGCCGTCGGGCAGTACCCTGACCAGGCGCTGCAACCGCTCGTCGCCCCATACAAGGATGTCGAGCTCGTCGCCGGGATTAACGCGGTATTCGGGATCCACACCGCTGGCCTGGACCACCGGAACCACGTCCTTGGCGGCCGCCAGCGCAGGCGCTCCCATGCAAAGCGCAGCGAGAAGTCCCGGCAGCGCCTTGAGGGTGGCCATACTGCCTCGCAAACAGAACATCTCGGTTTACCCCCGTTGTTGAGGGCCAAGTGTACGACCGGCGCACGCCTTGCGTTATTCGTCCAAGGGGGGTCCGATTTCTCACCACACGAAAGGGGATGGGCAAGACCACATCCCTGCAAATCCGTAGGTAAAACGTCCCGGATGATACTGAGATCGCAATAGCCGCGAATGCGGAAGGTAGCCCACAATGTATAACAAAGCTTACTGAAGATTGTGAACCGCACGATAATCAAAAGAAAATAGTAAATCGGTGCGGTAATAGGGGTGAACAGGGATGGAAATGTCAGCTCTTCCGGTCGCTGCTGCGGGCCCGTTGCCCGTTTTTGGTGGGCGAACATCCGCAGTGCAGCGGGTTCGCGGGCACCAGCGCACGTCGGAATTCATCGACATGAAGTTCGCCTGGCGTGACCAGACGCACGTGCTTCTCGATGTCGAGCAGCGCGCCCCAAGCGCACCTTTCGCCTACATCGTCACTCCCAATGTCGATCATGTCGTGCGTATCCAGCATGCCCGCTCGGACCTCTGGCCAATGTACCGCAATGCCTGGATCACCTTGTGCGACAGCCGCATCCTGGGGCGCCTTGCGGCACGCGCCGACATGGCCCTGCCGATCGTCCCCGGCAGCGACCTTACCGTCGCGCTGTTTCGCGAAGTCATCCGCCCGGACGACCGGATCGCAGTGATCGGAGGTAGCAGCGGCGCGATCGACAAGCTGCGCGAGAGCTTCGGCCTGACCAACCTTGTCCATCACAACCCGCCGATGGGCTTCATCCACGATACCGCCGCGACGCAGGACGCGGTGCAGTTCGCGATCGAGGCACGGGCCCGCTATACGTTCATCGCGGTGGGATCTCCGCAGCAGGAAATCCTTGCCTATCGCATCCGCCGCACCGGACAGGCGACCGGTGTAGGGCTGTGTGTGGGCGCCAGCCTCCAGTTCCTGACGGACGAACAGACCCGCGCCCCCCGGATCGTACAGAAGATGTGTATGGAATGGCTGTTCCGCCTGCTGAGCGACCCCAGGCGGCTGTGGCGTCGCTACCTTGTCGAAGGACCACTGATCTTCGAGATCGCCCGGCAATGGCGCCTGCGCAGCGCCGCCTGATCCGGCCGTCAGGCATATGAGGCGGGTCTATGGACTGTGTACGCTGGCGGTTATCGGCCTGGTTTTATGGCAAGTCGGCCCGGCGCTGCCGGTGGTGACGGGGTCGCCGCCAGCCTTCGAAACCGGGAAAATAATGGCCGGCCCTTCCCTTCCCGCCCGTGTTCCGCGCCGCCTGCTCGTATCCGGCCACAGCCTGACCGACCATCCTTATCCCGAATATCTCGAAGGCATTGCAGCCAGCCTCGGCAGGCCGATGGACTGGAACATGCAGGCGTTGGAAGGCTCCTCGATAAAGGATCGGACGATGGGCTCCGGGCCTGTTCCTTGGGCCGGATATGCTGCCGGAACCGACCGGGACGATCGGCCGCTGGACATGCTTGCGCTATTGCGGCGCCCGCTTGCGCCCGGAGAAAGGGCCTACGATACCCTTGTCATCACCGAGCAGCACACTTTGCTGGGCAGCATCGTATGGAACGACAGCCTGCGCCTCCTTCGCGATTTTCATGAGCGTGTGATCGCCCAGAATCCTGATGCTCAGACCTATCTGTTCGAGGCCTGGATGAACGTCGTCGACCTTGACGATCCCTCGTCGTGGATCGCGTACGAACGGGCTGCAGCCCCGCTTTGGCGCTGCGTCGCCGGACGTATAAACCACGACCTTGCCGCCGAGGGACGCGCCGACAGACTGGCGACCATTCCTGCCGCGTCTGCCCTGACTGTGCTGGTCGAGGAGGCTACTTCGCGCCGTCCGGTTCCGGGTCTCGAAGGGCCCGACACCCGGTCGATACTGGCGCGGATATTCCGGGATGACGTGCATCTGACTTCGGCGGGCGTCTATTACATAGCGTTGGTATCATCCGCCATATTGCAGGGGCAAACGATCCATACATCGGTGCGGCCCGAGGGCATGCGCAAGGATACAGCCGACCGCCTGCATGAGATCGCAGCCCGTTTCGTCACCGCACATCGGGCCGAACGCCGGGAGATTCCGGCGGAAGACTGCAGCAGATATGTCAGCGACAGCTTCACGCCGCGGTATCTTGCCTACCAGCGCTCGCTGCAATGGCGCGACTATCCCGGACCCATGGTCTGGCTGAAATGGGCAAGGCTGCGGGTGCAATGGCCCCGGCTATTTCGGCGCCGGGACACCTCCAACCCGCTCTACATCAGCGAGGCGAAGCCCTCGGTCCTCTGACAGAAGCTGTGCAAGGGCGACCGGACGCCCTTCGCCAAACCGGACCAGAGCGATGCGAGAGATATCCTGTCCGCCGCCGGGGCCTTCCACACGGACTGAGCCTTGGTCAGCCTCTGCGCCGAACCGATAAGCCTCGCGTTTTGCCGGCAGGACCAGTGTATCGGTGCCGCCGCCGCCGTCGATGCGCCCTCCCGGGGCGCCACTGGCGATGAACCGATCGTCCCCGGCGGTGCCGACCAGAACGTCATAGCCATGCTCCGTCTGCGTGAGCGTGGACCCGCCCGGCTTGCCAATCATCAGGCGCGCGGGCGCGTAAGCCACCGCAGGGCCCCGCAAAGGCGAAGGAGGGTGGGCGGCGAGCCAGGCCATCATGGCGCTATACCGGGGGGAAGTCTTTTGCCCCACTGACTCCAGCGCGGACCAGCTCCCCCATTTCGAAGGCGTGCCGATGATGCCGAAGTTCATGAAAAGACGCCCGCCGGCCGCAGCGAAAGCCTTGTAGTTGGCGGTTTCCAGCGCGGTGAATTCGGGTCTGCGCTGCAGCTTGACCAGAAAATCGGTATAGGCCTCATTGTCGTGCTGCGAAATCGGCGTGTATTCGCCGAAGCCGCTTTCGTAGCTGACCAGTCGCAGTCCATGCGCCTTCGCCTGCTCGGCGTGATAGCGATAGAGCGGTGCGTTGAAATCGGCGATGCGCTTGTCCAGCGCGGCGACTGCGCGGGCATATCCGCCGTCGCTGTCCTTCCACCAGCCCTTCACGACGGGCACAGTCTCGTCGGTGTTCATCGTCCCGTCGTAGTAAGCGGTGATGGCATATTCGTCGAAATAATCGGAGGCGCGCATCTGCCGCCCCTCGGCGTCGCGCCAGTTGCTTGTGTCCAGTCCCTTTGCCTCCAGCCCGCGCCATGCGAACTGGGTGCCGAAGACCATCGACACCCTGCCCGCACGGGAACTGCGCCGTTCCGGTTCGTTGAAGGCCTTTTTCCAGATCATCCCGACCTGCGCCGCGCGCATGCCGTACCATTCCAGCCAGTCGCCATTCGGGCCAAAGACGCGCCGCGCCTGCGCCTGCGCATAACGGGCCTGCGGGAATATCCAGTTCCACACCTCGTTGGACAGCTCGACATGGATCTTCAGGTCCGGCCGCAAGTGTTCGTGCACATAGGCAGCGAAGCCCCGGACATAATCGTCGCTGGCATTGACCGGCATCGTGAACCACGGCTCCGCGCCGGTACGGTTGGCGATCTCCACCAGCGCCTCGACCGGCACGCCCCGGCTGCCTTCGCCCCAATGCATAGAGCTTGGGCGCGGCCGGTCGGCCCATTTGAGCTGCGGTGCGGCGTTGATCGCCGCTTCGTCTGTAATCGGCCCGCCGGTAGGCGCGAACAAGGCGTTGGTGTTCATCCAGTCCATGAACCGCAGGACCTGAAACGCATCGATCCGCGCAAGGAAATCGGGGTTGAAGGTGAGGCCCGCGCGGTAGAGCGGCAGGTAGTCCTCGCGCACGACCCGGATGTTTCGCAAGGAGGCGCCGGCATCGAGGCGAAGGTAAAGACTACCGCCGCGCCCGGCCTCCACATGCATTTCGCCGGGCGCCTGAGAGACGATGCGTCCGCCGTCCACGTCGAGCGCGGCGATCTGGCCCGTTCCATCGTAAAGGACGACATATCGCGCGCTGGGCGGTGCTGCCGGATTGTCGTGAATGACGTTGACCACCAGCGAACGATAACGCCGGCCGGCAGGATCGGCAGAGGGCAAGGCCCACCCGTCCCGGTCAAGCGGGACGGTTTCGCCGGTGTCGTAACTGCCATCGGCCTGCGGCAGCCACCCGCCGGCGGATTTCATGACATCGAGGGTCGGTAGCGCGGTGCTCCAATAGGCAAGCCCGTCGAGGTTGGTGCCCATGCCCATGTCCGCACCCATGTCGGCCGCCATCCCGGGGGGATCGTCCTTGCTGGCGGCGGCGAGGCTTCCTTCTCCGCAAGCGGCTAGCGGCACCGCGACCACGCAGGCCACGAACAGCCATCGCACGGCGTACCTTGCCACCGGAAATCTCCCCACGCGCTTCTCCCCTCCCAATGGGCATGATCGGATGTTGCGGGCGGCGGCCATATAGTGCCGACAAGACCGGAAGGACGCTGCCGGGACGGACCCGGCGTTCGGGCAAGTCCTTCTTCCGCCGCGATTCTAGCCGTTCGCCCCGGCGCTGACAGGTATCCGTATTATGGTGGTTGAAAGTACCGGGCAGATTTCGGACCATCACGTGCAGGGCCCCAGTCCGGCCCCTCCCCCAAGGCCCCGGCGTATCCTGCTGCTGGCGGAAATCGCCAACCCCGACATGGTCAGCGTGCCCCTGGTGGCCTGGTGCATTGCCGAGGCGCTGGCCCGGCAGGCTGAAGTCCATCTCGTGACGCACATCCGCAACCGCTCCGCGATCGCGGCGCTGGGCTGGAAGGAGGACCGTGACTTCACGATCATCGACACCGAACCGATGGTCCGCCGGATTTTTCGCATCGCCCGGTTTCTGGGAGCGAGCGACAATCGTGGTTGGACTATTTATCAAGCACTTGCACCGATAGGCTGCTACGCTTTCGAGAAAGCGGCGTGGGACCGTTTCCGCCCGGCTCTGGAATCGGGTGAGTACGATATCGTCCACCGGCTAACCCCGATGAGCCCGACGACGCCTTCCTTCCTTGCGCGCAAGCTCAAACGGATCGGGGTTCCGCTGGTCGTCGGCCCGCTGAACGGAGGGCTACCATGGCCCGCCGGGTTTGCCGACCGGATGCTGCGTGAGCGCGAGTGGCTGTCACGGCTGCGCGGGGCTTACAAGTGGCTTCCCGGCTATGCCGCGACCCGGCGCGATGCCGCTGCGATCCTGGCGGGTTCGCTCTACACGTTGTCAGAACTGCCCGCGAAAGCGCAGCCGCGCAGCTTTCACCTGCCGGAGAACGGTATCGATCCCGCCCGCTTCGGCCTGCGCCGCACCCGCCGCGCCAAGGCGCCGCTGCGGGGGGCCTTCGTTGGCCGTCTGGTTCCCTACAAATGCGCCGATGTGCTGATCCGTGCGGCATGGGACATGCTGGCAAAGCGGGAACTGCACCTGGACATCATCGGCGATGGCCCGGAGCGGGAGAGCATCGCCGCGCTTATCAGGGATCTGGGAGTGGATCATGCGGTGACACTCCACGGCGAGGTGCCGCACCGGCAGGTCCAGACACTGCTGGTAGACTGCGATTTCCTCGCCTGCCCCAGCATCCGCGAATTCGGCGGCGGCGTGGTGCTGGAAGCGATGGCGCTGGGCGTTGCGCCGATCGTCGCCGACTATGGCGGCCCTACCGAACTGATGGATGACGACACCGGTATCCGGGTGCCCTTCGACGGACCCGAGGCTCTGGCTGACGGCCTGCGTACCGTATTTCTGGATGTCCTCGCCAACCCCGACAAGCTGGACCGACTGGGAGACGCTGCCGTGGCGCGGGTACAATCGACATTCACCTGGGACCGCAAGGCCGAGCAGATCGGCCGGGTCTACGACTGGGTCCGGGACGGCGGCCCGCGCCCCTCCCTGCTCTGCCCCTCCTTGCTCTGCACTGCGAGCTGAACCATGGCCTATCTTGCGATCCTGATGCTCACCAGCGCTGTAGTATGGGGCCTTCGCCAGCTGCCTGGAAGGCTGCATACATTATGCGGGCCGCACCAGATGACGATCGTGCTCGCGCTTCCGATCCTTGGCACTTTCGGCCTGCACTATGCGATCTTCGCAGCCGGTGTCATCCTTTTGATAGTAACGGCACCGGCAGTCAGCCGCGCTGGTCTGGTCCTTCCCGCCATGCAGGCGCTGGAACTGCGAAGTCAGCTGTTTCTGCTGTGCCTGCCGCTGATGCCCATGATGATCTACACGATTGCCATTGGCGGGCTGACCTTTGCCCAGCTCAACTATGTCCACCTGCTCGGTATCGGTTATATCCTGGCCATGGTGCTTTCGGGTCAGCGGCTGCTGGAACCGAGGCTTCAGGCATGGGACATGCTGTTCCTGAGCATGATGATCGTCCAGGCCTTCATGGATTGCCGAGGCAACGATCTCACCTTTTCGATCCGGGCCTGCAACCAGATTATCCTGAATCTTGGCTTGCCTTATCTGGCGGTCAGCCGCGCTTTCGTTCGATCGCGCTCACCGTCAGACCTGATGCTGGCGTTGCTTCTGGGCGCTTGCATACTGGCCCTGATCGCGACGTTCGAGGCACCTCGCCACTGGCTGCTTTACGACACCATGCCACAAGGCATAGGCGCCGACCCCGAAACCAGTTCCGGCTACGCAAAGCAGCGCGGCGGCCTTGTCCGTTCCCGTGCGAGCTTTGCGGAATCCACCAGCCTGTCGCTGTTCCTGGGCCTGGCGGTCGTGATCGCCGTGGCACTGCGCAAACAGATCGGATCAAAACTCACGTTCTTCGCAGTGCTGGTGCTGCTCTCCTCGGGCGTGTTCTTCACGCTGGCACGGATCGGCTACATCGTCATCATCGCCGGGCTGGTCGCCTGCATGGTGCAGGAGCGGAGATGGGGCGGACTGTTCAAGCTAGTGCTGGCCGTCCCGATCTGCGGCGCGGCGCTGCTGGCGCTGTCGCACGTGATCCCGACGCTGGCGGCATCCATGGGCACGGGCGAGGATGCCGCCGGGTCGGTCGACTACCGCTCCGAACTCCTGTCGCGCGGGCTCGCGCTTGCACGGGAAAACTGGATCACCGGCCTCAGCATGACGGATATCTACGACAATCTGGAAAGCCTGCGGCAGGGGGAAGGGATTATCGACCTGGTCAACCAGCCCTTGACCATCCTGATGCGCGGAGGGGTGTTTGGCGCCTCGCTCTATTACGCGATGCTTGTCGGTGTGCTGGGTGTACTGTTTGTACGCGGACCGGCGCTGGGCCGCGATGCGGCCGCCGCTGGTGCGGCAAGCTTCGCCGGATTGATCGGCCTGATGGCCAGCCTGGTCACCACCAGCTACGGACGGAACGAAACGACTTACGTGGTCCTGCTGGCGGCCGGTGCCGGACTGGTGAGCCGCGCGGTAATGCGCGCTGCTGTCCCGGCAATGCGCCCGATGTTTACGCCTCAGCCAGCAATCAGCATGAAGTAGAGCTTGTCGCCGATGAGGCCAAGGACTGCTCCGAAAGCCAGCGCGCCGATGATCAGCGCTTCCTGCCCTGCCCGGAACAGTCCTGCGCGGCGCAGTTCGTGCCAGCAGTAGACCTGCACCGGCACTTCTATGCATCCCACCGCGCCGACCAGCCCCATCGGCCCGAAGGCGAGGAAGGCGGAGGTCCCGACCACGATCAGCCAGGTCAGGCGCACCAGATTGCCGTAAAGCAACGCCTGCACCCTGCCGACGACGATCAGCACTTCGCGCGCGGCATAGATGTTCATCGTCATCGCAGGCGCCAGGGCGAGAAGTTGCAGGTATGTCGCCGCCGCCTGATACCGCGGGTCGTAGAGCAAGTTGACGACCGCAGGGGCCATGCTGATGAACCCACCCATGGCGATCATGTAGAGCAGCGTCAGGGTCCGGCGGCTGTCGTAATAGGCGTGCGCCATCGAGCCGGGGTCCTCGCGGTATGCCCGCGCGAAAGCAGGCAGCAGGATGCGGCTAGGATAAAGCGTAGTGAAACCCGATGCGACGCCGGAAAGGTTCGCGGCGAGCGAATAGAGGCCGAACAGCGACAGCGGGAAAATGCGCGACAGCGCGATCTTGTCGACGTTCGAAAGCAGCACCTGAATGGTATTGGCGCCGGCGATCGTTCGCCCGAAATGCCATAGCTCGGCAACTTCATGCCGGTCGAAGGCGAACCGGCGCAAGGAGCCTGGAAACAGCACGTAGCTGAGCACGGCTTTGATCGTGGCGCCGACCAGCCCGGCAAAGATGATGGCCCAGTAGCTATGCAGCGCGATGGCCAGCACGATCCCGGTAACCGTCTGGGTGACGGCGCTGGCGATATCGAGCATGCTGAGCATGAAGAGCCGCTCCTCCCGCACCGCGCTGAAAGGGGCGAGCGAGGAACAGGCATCCAGCACGAAATTGATGCCGGTCACCGCAATGGCGATGGTCAGCGCAGGCTTGCCCAGCAGCATGGCGAGGGGTTCGGCGCAGGCCGCCATGGCCAGCGTCAGCACCGCTCCGCGCAGCAGGCGCAGAGTCCAGATGACATCGAGGAGCCGGGGGTCGTCTCCTTGCGCATGGCGCACGATGTAGACGCCGAATCCCACGTCGGAGATCATCAGCAGAATGTTGAGGATCGCCCCGGTCAGCCCCGCCACGCCAAAATCTACGGGTGAAAGGACGCGGGTGAGGATGAGCGTACTGGCAATGCGCAGCACGTTGGAGGCGACGATGGTGATCACCACCAGGCTGACACCGCTCTGGATAGCGCGGCGCCAGGGCGGGTGTTCTAGGACGGTTGCCATGCTTTCAACCCGCCCCCTGCCGGATCATTCGTTTGTCCCCGCTGCCGCACACGCCGCCGCATGCGGCGCAGCAACGGCCTTTCGAACAGCAGGAACACTGCTATCGAAAGCGCGATGCAAACCGGCGGCAGCATCGCTGCCAGCACTGGTGCACGCTCCGGATCGCCGCCCCATAGCCGGGCCGCCAACGTCACAAGGGGCCGATGGGTCAGGTAAAGCGCGAAGGAAGCCTCGCCCAGCAGTACCGGCCAGCGGCTCCGCAGGACCTGCGAAATAGCGCCTCGGCCGTGTGCGAAGACCAGAACGGCGCCAGCCATGAGCGGCAGATAGGCAAGTTGCCAGCGCAGCGACATCGGCAGGGCGGCCAGCGAAAATCCCACCATCGCCGCCGGGATCGCCAGCGTCGCGCATAGCTCTGCCGTGGTCCCTGCCCACCTTCGTCCCCAGTTCTGCCGCCAAGCCCGATGGAGCAGCATTCCAGTGACGAAATCGGCCAGCCTCGCCGGTGGGGCAACGTAGAACAGCCACTCCAGCCTTGGCGAATAGCCCGGCTGCCAGATCATCGCCGAAACCGCGAGCGCGGTGATAAGCATCAGGCCAAGGACGAGGCACAGCGCCAGTATCCGGGTGGGCACCCGGCTCAACCACGGGAATGCGGCGTAAAAGAACAGCTCGTCCGAGAGGCTCCACGATGGCCCGTTCAGCGCGTAGTGAACGGTAAAGTCGGGCGACCATGCGTGCAGCAGCAGCATGTTCAGCCCGATCGTGCCAGGCCCCGGCACCGCGCCTTTCGCCGCCGCCAGCCATGCGAGGAAGAATAGCGCCATGATCCAGTGCAGCGGGCCGATCCGGCAGATTCGCAGCAGGAAGTAAGACCGCAGCGGCGTCTCCCCGCTGGCCAGTCGGCCCCCATAGGCATGGCTCAGGATGAACCCGGAAAGGACGTAGAAGAACGAAACCCCGCAGTAGCCCTGCCGAAACAGCGTCTCGTAGATCCAGCTGCCCCACGATCCAGGATCGGCGCCCAGAAAATCGAGGTGCGAAAGCAGGACCGCGAAGGCCGCCACGAAACGCAGCCCCGTCAGTTGCGCCAAAGCGGAAGATGTGGGGGAAGGATTCGGCCGGGGCGCGTCCACCCATCACCTCGCATCCAGCGCAAGCAGATCGAGATATCTGTCGGCGACCTCGCGTTCGCTGAACTGGTCCAGCCAGCCCCGGGCGATCGGCGCGGGTCTTTCGCGCAGGGCTTCGAGTATCGCCGCGCTCATCCGATCGAGGTCGCCGACGGGAACCAGCGTGCCGCACTGGCCATGGTTCAACGCCTCGGCAGGACCGGACGGGCAATCGGTGGCGATCACGGGTGTGCCGACCGCCAGGGCCTCGATCACGACATTGGCAAGGCTCTCGAAATCGGACGAAAGGACCATCAGGTCCGCCTTGGCGACGTAAGCGTGAGGGTTCGGCACAAAGCCCAGCAGGGCGACGTCCTCGCCAAGGTCCATTTCGGCGACGAGGTTTCGCAGCATGTCGCGTTCCGAACCGTCGCCCAGGATCACGAGCCGGGCGGGCATCTGCGCGCGCACCCGTGCGAAGGCGCGAATGAGCAGCGAGAAGTTCTTTTGCGGCTCCAACCGTCCCACGCCGATAATGATGGGCACCGTGTCGTCCGCGAACCACGGGTGGTCGACCGGCTCCTTCGCCTGTTCGATCAGCCCCTCGCTGACGAGCGGGTTGTAGATGCAGGAGATGGTTTTCGGGTCGATATCGATCACTTTGGCAAGGTCCAGCGCCGTCCCTTTTGATACCGCGACGATCCGGTCGGCAAAGGGGTAGAGGTAGTGCGCCAGCGGGAAGAACCAGTAGCGCGACTGCCACGGCTTCGGCCCCGCGCGGTCGACGGAGGGGAAGCAATGCTCGGTCAACATCAGGTGAAAGCGCAGGCCAGAAATCCAGCGCACGACGATCGCGTAGAGATTGGGGAAACCGAAGCTGGCGCACATGACGGCGCTGGGGCGGGATTTGCGCAGGTAGCTGCGCAGCTTGAACAGCCGCGCGATCGGACCCTTTGCCTCAAGCACGTCGTAGCCGATCCCCTCGGGGATGAGCGTGCGAAACGGCGAATGGGGATTGTCGACATCGACCACGATCGAGGACTTGATGCCTCGCCGCAGGAATTCGCCGGCAAGGTTGAACACCACCCTGTCGACCCCGCCGTTGTGTAGCTGGCGGGTGTAGAAAATGATGTCGACGGCGGGGTCCATTGCTTTCGTCGCCATGTCAGCGGGCCACCTGTAATGAGGGCGAGGCGGTTTGTGCCTCGCTGGTTGGTCTCGAGCGGGCGCGGCTGCGGCCCGAACCGTCGGCGGCTTCCCTCAGCACGCCCAGCACGGCCTGCGCCTTGTCGGCCCAGCCGTGCCCCGCCTGTTCCAGATGACGCCGCGCGGCGCCGCCCATCGAGCGGCGCAGTTCGGGAGATGCGGCCATGCGCGCCATGGCCGCCGTCAAGCCATCGATCACCGCCTGATCGGATGTCGGCTTAACCAGCATCGCGCAATCGGGCGCGGCATATTGCGCGGCCCCGCCCCAGTCGATACCGATCACGGGCAGTCCCACCGCCATAGCCTCCATCATCGCCATGCCGCCGCATTCGCGCAGCGACGGTGTGACGTAGACATCCGTTTCGCGCAGCATTTCCTGATAGCGATCGCGGTCAACGCGTCCGTGCAGGATGGCCCTGCCGGTCAGCCCCTCGCGTCGGATCTGCTCGCGGATTTCCTCGAACAGCTCGCCGTCGCCGACCAGGTGGAGCATGCTGTTGCCCGACCGCGCCAGTGGAGCGAAGGCACTGACCAGCAGGCGAATGCCCTTCCAGTCGACGAAGCGGCTGCAGAAGATGAAGGACGTGGGCTCGCTCGCGGCCTTTTCGGGCACCGGGCGCTGGACCCAGCGTTCGAGGTCGACCGCGCTTTCCATCACTTCATGGACTTTGCCGCGAATGCCGCCGGGCAAGGCGGCGCGGGTCTGTTCATTGGCGACGATCAGCGCGGCGGCGCGCAGTTTTCCGGGAAACAGCCGGTGCAGCACGGCGGAACCGATGCGAGCTGCGGCAATGGAAAAGCGTACCACGGGGCCGTCCATCCGCCGGAACGCGGGCGGCAGGTTCATGCCGCCGCTCATCGGGCCGATAACCACCGGCGCGCCGAGCCCGTGCATGAAGCTGACTGCCCTCGCCGCGATGGGGGCAGGCTGGAACACCACGTCGATGTCAAATTCGCGCACCATGTCGCGGGCGATGCGGCGCATGTGCCACTGGGTTACGATCTGGATCAACTGGTTGAAGACCAAGTCCTCGACGCGGTAAGGAAACCGCCGCCCCAGCCGGAACAGCACGTTTTGCAGCGGCCGGTCCTTCACGAAGCGCACGCGCGCAAACTGATCGGGAGGAAGATCGGCCCGCAGGTCCTCCCGGACCCGCTCATGGCACAGCAAATGCACGTCCTCGCCTCCCGCGACGAACTGCTCGAAATAGCAGCAGGGGAGCAGGGTTTCTCCGCTCAGCCGCAGCGATATATTTTCGGCAACCAGCAAGATCCGCATGTTCGTCTCCGCCAGACCCTCGGCACGCGCCATCACGGCACTGGTGGCCCGGCGGCGTCGGCAGCCCCACGCTATCCGTCATCCGGGCTACGCCACAGTCTACGATCTACGTTGGCCAATATCGGAAGGGGGAAGGACACCACTGGCTTTCAGGGGGCGATAAGGTTGGATGTTATCCCGCATCGCAGCACGGCACTATGATCGAAAGACCGCGCGTGCCGCGCCACGTGAAGAGGAAGAGCATGCCCTTGCGCCTTCAGTTTCGACATCCCACCCCGGCCGCGTCGCTGCAAGGCTCCCCGGAATGACCCATGTTGCCGGAGAGGAACCGCTTTGCGGCCGGCCCGCCCCTGAATCGGCCGGACCGTGTCGAACCCGCGTGGCTTATCTAACGAACGTATATCCCAAGATCAGCCATAGTTTCATCCGCAACGAGATACTCGCTCTCGAACGGATGGATTTCGACGTCATCCGGCTGACCATCCGCGCGTCGCCCGACGTGTTCGCGGACCCGACCGACGAGGACGAGCGGGCGAACACGATGACGCTGCTGGACGGCAACGTCGTAGGCATGTTGTGGTCCGCCGCGAACAGGCTGGTCCGGCAGCCGCGCGCCTTCCTTCGCGGACTGTCGCTGACTGCGGCGACATTTCGCCGCAGCAGCCGGGGCGTTGTCAGGTGCACCGCCTACTTCCTGGAAGCGTGTCGTCTCGCTGACCGGATGGAGCGGGCGGGCATCCGCCACGTGCATGTCCATTTCGGCACCAATCCCGCGACGGTGGCCCGCATCGCCAGCCGTCTTGGCCAGCTCAGCTATAGCCTGACCATGCACGGGCCTGACGAATTCGACGCGCCCGAAAGCCACGAAATCGGCGAGAAAGTCGCCGACGCCCGCTTCGTGATCGCGATCAGCGCATTCGGACGCAGCCAGATCATGCGCTGGTCGGCGCCCAGGGACTGGTCGAAGATCGCGGTGGTACGCTGCGGCAGCGATCCTCTGTTCATGCATGCGGTGACGCCGATCGTCGATACCGGGCTGACCGACAATTGCCTGGTCTGCGTAGCGCGGCTCAGCCCGCAAAAAGGCATCATGCTGCTGATCGAGGCGGCCGCCATCGTGGCGCAGACGCATGAGTTCCGCCTCAACATCATCGGCGACGGGCCGATGCGCGCAGAACTGGAAGAGCAGATCAAGGCCCGCGACCTGGAAGATGTCGTCACTCTGAGCGGCTGGCTAGACCCCCGTACCATCTGGCGCGAATTGCTCGCCTCGCGCACATTAGTCCTGCCCAGTTTCGCCGAGGGCCTGCCGGTGGTCATCATGGAAGCGCTGGCGATGGGGCGGCCGGTGATCGCCACTGCGATCAGCGGCATCCCTGAACTGGTCGACCGCGACACCGGGTGGATCATCCCGGCAGGTTCGGTCACCGCCTTGGCCGACAGCATGATCGCCGCCCTTGAAGCGCCGAGCGAACAGCTTCGCGCCATGGGCGAAGTGGGCCGCCAGCGCGTCAGGGCCGGGCATGACATCGATGAGAACGTGCCGGATCTGGCCGATCTCCTGCGTCCGCTGGCTTAGAACATGGTCGATATTCTCTGCTGGGTGCTGGCCGCTATCGTCGGAATTCCTCTGTTCATGCTGGCGGCGGAATGTCTGCTGGGGGCATCGCCTTCGGTAAAGGCACCCTATATTCTGCCCCCGCCGTTCACCGTACTGATACCGGCGCATGATGAAGTGGCCGGCATCGCCGCCGTGATACGCGCGGTGCGCCAGCAACTGCGGCCCTGCGACCGGGTGCTCGTGGTGGCCGACAACTGCACCGACGATACCGTCGCTATGGCCCGGGCCTGCGGCGCGGACGTGGTGGAGCGCAACGCCCCCGATCTACGCGGCAAGGCTTATGCCCTTGTCTACGGGCGTGAAGCGCTGCGACCACAGCCAACCCCGATCGTCATCGTTCTGGATGCCGATTGCCTGCCCGCAAGAGGCGCCTTGCCCCGCCTCGCTGCGCATGCGGCAGGTAAGGGCGCGGCCGTGCAGGGATGTTATCTTTTGGTGGGAGCACCAGACGCGACGCCGCTGGTGCGGTTTTCCATCTTTGCCTTCCTCGTCAAGAATCTGGTTCGCCAGACCGGCCTGCAACGACTTGGCGGCGGAGCGCTGCTGCAAGGTACGGGCATGGCCTTTCCTTGGCCGATGTTCGACGCCGCGCCGCTGGAAACGGCATCGCTGGTGGAGGATCTCAAGCTCGGGCTCGACCTCAGGCTGGCGGGACGCAAAGTGCATTTCGATCCTCTCGCCGTCTTTACCAGCAGTGCGAGCGCGGAGAGCGCTACCCAAGGCCAACGCACCCGCTGGGAGCATGGCTCGGTCGCGACCATGGTCCAGTACCTGCCTCGTCTGATAGGCGCATCCCTGCGCGGTCGCCCCGCCCTGCTGGTACTGGCGGCGGACATTGCCGTCCCGCCGCTGGCGCTGCTCGCCGGCTTGACCATGCCGATCTGCGTGCTGCTGGCCGTGATCGGGATAGTCACCGGCCCCTTTGCGCCATTGCTCGCCCTGTTGGGCTTGGGCGCGGCGGCGGCGGCGACGCTGTTGTTCGTCTGGTTTCGCTTGGGCCGTGATATCCTGCCGGCTGCGATAGCGAGGCAGCTGCCCCGCTACGTCCTGTGGAAGCTGCCGATCTATCGCCGCCTTGCCGGTGCCAGGCAGACCCTCTGGGTACGCACCAGTCGCAAGCCTTGAGCGCTACGTAGAAGATCGATGAAAGCGACCATGTGGTTCAATTACCGCCCGCGCGACTGTGTGGGGTGTTCAGAGACCCCAATTTTCAGGGGTAATCCGAACGCGGGATTCGGTTTTGCTCAAGATAAACGAATTGGCGGAATACAAGTAAAAATCGATGTGGTGATAAGTAATACCGTAAAACATGAAATAACGATCCAGCCGAATCCGTTTTACAAAATGGCAGGCGATCTCCCAAATTTCGATCGACCATCAACAACGCATATTCATGCGGTGGAGGGGCAAATGCGTCTCGTTGCTTCCAGTTTTCTGATGTCCGTTGCCTTGATGGCAAGCCCTCCGGCATACGCTGCCGGGCATCCCGGTGGCGGCGATGCGCATTGCACCGTCGACACAGCGGCCAGCCAAGTGCAGGCCGCCAGCGAGGGTGATGCCCCGCTGCTGTTGCCGCAAGGAGCATGTCCCCCGGTGACAGCAGGGCCGGACTGGAACGTCGACACCTGGATGCTGGCGATGCTGCTTCTCGGTGCGCTCGTCGTCGGCGTCCCGGCTTCGCGTCGCCGCTCCGTACCGGTGGTGTTTTCATGACGTTCGCCGGCCCCGCATCGGGGATGGGCATGAGGTCGCGCTGCGTCCTGATCGGCTCGGAAAGACTGCTGACCGAATGCGCTGCAAAGCTGCGGGATCGCGGGCATGAAATCGTCGCGATCGTCAGCGACCAGACCCCGATCCTCGACTGGGCGGGTCAGGAGCGCATACCGGTGCTGGATACGCCATCGGCGCTGATCGACGCTGGCCTGCCCGCCTTCGATTACCTGTTCAGCATCACCAACCTGCGCCGTTTGCCGCCGGAAATCGTGTCCTTGCCGCGCCGCGCCGCGATCAACTTCCACGACGGCGTGCTGCCCGGCTATGCCGGTCTCAACACGCCCGTCTGGGCGCTGCTCAACGGCGAGACCCGGCATGGTATCAGTTGGCACCTGATGACGGCAGACGTCGATGCAGGCGACCTGCTGCTTACCCGGTCAGTCGACCTCGACGCCGACGACAGCGCGCTTTCGGTTAATACCAAGTGCTTCATCACCGCGCTCGACAGCTTCGACGCCCTGATCATGGGCCTGGAAACCGACACGATCACACCGCGCCGACAGGACGATACGCCGGGCCAGCTCTATGGCCTGACCGCCCGGCCGGCCGGGGCCGGGATGATCGACTGGAATGGCGATGCCCAGGCCATTGCGCGGGTGGTGCGGGCTCTCGACCATGGCAGCTATGCCAATCCGCTTGGCACGCCCAAGCTCAGTGTGGATGGACAGGTGCTGCTGGTCGGCACGGCTTCGATCCAGCCTGCCTGCTCGGGACTGCCCGCCGGCACCATCGTCTCGATCCAGGGCGAGGAACTGGTTGTGGCCACGGCCACGCATGACTTGCGGATCGGTGCGATCAGCACTTGCGGCGGCCTGCCCTGCCGTCCCGGCGAACATGGCCTGCAACCCGGTGCACGGCTGGACATCCCGGACCCGCAGCAGCGTGCGGACCTGTCGACGCTGAATTCCGCCGTCGGCAGCTTCGAACCCTGGTGGCGCAAAAGGCTCGCCCGCCGGGAGCCGCTACTGCTGCCCCACGTCGATCGCAGCAGTGCGGACACTGCGCCGGACATGGTCCACTGCGACCTTGCGGTCCCCGGCAGCGAAGCAGCTACCCCCGCGCGTGACCGCGCCGTGCTGGCGGCGCTGGTCGCCTGCCTTGGCCGCATCACCGACAAGCCCAGATACGACCTGGGCTATAGCGACCCGATCCTGACGAGCCAGTACGGCGGGCTGGATGCATGGTTCTCACCCCAGTTGCCGCTGGGCATCGACATCGATTTCTCCTCCGGCATGTCGCACCTGCGCGAAGCGCTCTGCACCGAGATCCGCCAGATCCGCCGCCGGATCGGCCATGCCGCAGACCTGTTCGCACGCAGTCCCGAACTGCGCGGCAGCGGCGCTGAAGACCCCTCTACCTTGCCCGTCGCGATCCTGCTGGTCGAGGACCTCGACAAGGCAGTCGCTCGCCCGGCCGCAGACCTTACCATTGCCCTCCTTTCGGACGGCAGCGCCTGCCGCTGGTTCCACGATCCCCGCCGCCTCGACAGTGAAGCCATCGAGACGATGCAGGCCGCTTTCCTGGCATTGCTGGCCGGCGCCGATGCCGATCCCGATCGCCCGGTAGGCGAATTGCCGCTGCTGGCACCGGATCAGCTGCGCCGGGTGATCGAGGACTGGAATGCGACCGACGTGGAAATCCGCCGGGACTTATGCATCCATGACCTGTTCGCGCAGCAGGTGGCCCGTACTCCCGATGCTCCAGCGGTAACCTGCCGCGACCGGACGCTGACGTATGCCGAGCTTGATGCCCGGTCAAACCAGCTGGCGCATCAACTGCGTGCGCTTGGCGTCGGCCCCGACGTATTGGTTGGCCTGAACGCCGACCGTTCGGTCGACCTCGTCGTTGCCCTGGTGGCGATCCACAAGGCGGGCGGTGCTTATCTGCCGCTTGACCCCAGCTATCCGCCCGACAGGATCGCCTACATGATTGCGGATTCCCGCGCATCGATCATCGTCACCGACAGCGCCCTGGTCCACGCCCTGCCGCCGACCGACGCGACGATCCTGTGCCTCGACGGCGACTGGCCCTTCATTGCAGAGCGTTCCAGCGAGCTGGTGCCGGCGCTCGCCGGTCCGGAGAACCTGGCCTATGTGATCTACACCTCGGGCTCCACCGGCAAACCCAAGGGTGTCATGGTGGAACACCGCAATGCGGTGAACTTCTTCGCGGGCATGGACCGCAAGCTGGAGGCCCCCGGCACATGGTTGGCGGTGACCAGTCTCAGCTTCGATATTTCGGTGCTAGAACTGTGCTGGACGCTCACCACAGGCTTCCACGTAGTGCTTGCCACGAACGACGATATCAAGGCTGCCCCGGCCATCGCAGCAGCACAGACGCCGATCGAGTTCAGCCTGTTCTACTTCCCCAACGCTGATGCCAGCAGCGCTGCCGACCAGTACCGCCTGCTGCTGGAAGGTGCGAAATTCGCCGACAATCACGGCTTTACCGCCGTCTGGACGCCGGAGCGGCATTTCCATGCCTTCGGCGGCCTATATCCCAATCCTTCGGTGGCCAGCGCGGCGATTGCCGCGATCACCAGCAATGTGCAGATCAGGGGCGGCAGCGTGGTCCTGCCCCTGCACCATCCGATCCGCGTGGCCGAGGAATGGTCGCTGGTCGACAATCTTTCGGGGGGCCGCGTCGGGATTTCCTTCGCCGCCGGTTGGCAGCCCAACGACTTCGTATTGCGGCCCGAGAATTTTGCCGATCGCAACGCAGCGATGATGCGCGGCATCGATACCGTGCGCGCCCTGTGGCGCGGTGAGACGCGGCCTTTTCCCGGCCCGCTTGGCAAGGATGTGGAAACGGCGATCTACCCGCGCCCGGTCCAGCCCGAGCTTCCGGTGTGGATCACCTCGGCAGGCAACGTCGATACTTTCGTGTCGGCAGGTACGGCAGGAACCTACGTCCTCACTCACCTTCTGGGCCAGACGGTGGAGGAAATGGCGGCCAAGGTCGCCCGTTACCGCGAGGCATGGAAAGCCGCAGGCCATCCCGGCGAGGGCCATGTCACGCTGATGCTGCACAGCTTCGTCGGCAACGATGCCGAGGCCGTTCGCGAGGCAGTGCGCGGGCCGATGATCGCTTACCTGCGTACTTCGACCGATCTGGTGAAGAAGTTCGCCTGGTCCTTCCCGGCCTTCAAGCGCCGCCCCGGCATGGAGGAATCGAGCGCTCACGCCGACCTCTCCAGCGTCACCGAGGCGGAGATGGACTCGCTCCTCGAATATGCATTCGACCGCTATTACGACACCAGCGGCCTGTTCGGCACCCCGCAGGACTGCCTGGCGATGGTCGCGCGGGTGCGGGCAGCGGGGATCGACGAGATCGGCTGCCTGATCGACTTCGGCCTGCCGGTGCAGCAGGTGCTCGACCACCTGCCCGCGCTCGACGCGCTGCGGCAGATGGCGAACCCGGGCCCCACGGTCCAGTCGGCAACGCTGCCCACGCTGATGGCTCGGCATGAGGTTACCCATCTCCAGTGCACCCCTTCGATGGCGCACATGCTGGTTGCCGACGATGCCGCCCGGGCGCAACTGGCGAAGCTGCAGCGCCTGATGATCGGCGGGGAAGCCTTCCCGCCCTCCCTCGCACAGGATCTCTATGCGCTGGCCGGAACGTCGGTCATGAACATGTACGGGCCGACGGAAACCACCATCTGGTCCGCCGTGCACAAGCTGGACGGGGCGCCCGGCGCGGTGCCGCTGGGGCGGCCGCTCGCCAACCAGCAGGTCTTCATCCTCGACAGCCGCCAGCAGCCCTGCCCGCCGGGCGTTCCAGGCGAACTGGTGATCGGCGGCGAGGGCGTGGTGCGCGGCTACCTGTTCCGCCCGGAACTGACGGCGGAGCGGTTCATCGCCCACCCCTTCCGGCCGGGCGCGCGCGCCTACCGCACAGGCGACCTCGCGCGGCAGCGCAGCGACGGCACGCTCGAATTCCTGGGAAGGCTGGATCACCAGATCAAGATACGGGGCTATCGCATCGAACTGGGAGAGATCGAGGCGGTGCTCAGCAGTCACCCCGATGTGGAGCAAGCGATTGTCTCCGCCAGGGAGGACACTCCGGGGGACGTCCGGCTGGTCGGGTATTATGTACCAGCAAACGTTGCCAATACCCCTGTCGACGTACTGCGCGACCATATGCGCGTACATCTCCCGGAGTTCATGGTGCCGGCCCTGTTCATGGAAATGCAGGCTCTGCCCCGCACGCCCAACGGCAAGGTCGATCGCGGTGCCCTGCCTGCCCCGCAGAGCGGCGCGATTTCTCCCGGCGGCGACTATGTCGCGCCGGGAGATGCCATGGAAGAGCGAGTGGCGGCCATCTGGCGTGAGGTGCTCAAGCTGGACAAGGTCGGCACCCGCGACAATTTCTTCGACATTGGCGGGCATTCGCTGCTGGCGGTTCAGGTACACCGCCAACTGCGCGCTGCGCTCGACCGGCCGCTGCCGCTGACCGACATCTTCCGCTTTCCCACGGTCCAGACGCTCAGCGCGCATCTGTCCGGCGGCGGAGAAGGCAATGCGGCAGTGATCGAAGGGCAGGCGCGGGCAGCGGAACGGCGGGCGGCACTCGACCGGCGCCGCAGCGTCCGGGCGCCGCTGGCAACACGATAACGGGGTGGGACAAGGCATGTATCGCAACGACGAGCATTTCGAGGGGGAATTCCCTGCCGCTGGCGGCGAGGAACCCGAGAACGCAATCGCCATCGTTGGCATGTCCTGCCGTTTTGCCGGGGCGCGGGGGATCGACGCCTATTGGGATTTGCTGCGCGGCGGGGTTGAAGGGATAGAGCACTATTCCGAGGAAGCCCTGCTCGCCGCCGGGGCCGATCCGCGCATGATCGCACGGCCCAACTACATCCGCGCCGGTGCGCCGCTGGCCGACATGGAATGCTTCGACAACGCCCTGTTCGGGCTTAGCCCGCGCGATGCCGCGATCATGGACCCGCAGCACCGCCATTTCCTGGAATGCGCCTGGGAAGCGATGGAGGATGCCGGCCACGTCGCGGACCGGGTGCCGGGGGCGATCGGCGTCTTCGGCGGCACCGGCCACAACGCCTATCTGTTCAGCAACCTGCTGACGAACCCCAAGCTGGTCCGCGATGTCGGGCCGTTCCTGCTGCGCCACACCGGCAACGACAAGGATTTCCTGTCGACCCGCGTATCGTACCTGCTCAACCTCAAGGGGCCGAGCGTCAACGTCCAGACGGCCTGCTCGACCTCGCTGGTGGCGATACATAGCGCGGTGCAGAGCCTGCTGAACCGCGAGTGCGACATGGCACTGGCAGGCGCCGCCTCCATCGAACTGCCCCATGCTCAGGGCTACCTCTACGAAGAAGGCGAGATCACCAGTGCGGACGGCCACTGCCGCCCCTTCGATGCGGATTCGACGGGCGCTGTCTTCGGCAGCGGGGTGGGTATCGTCGTGCTGCGCCGGCTTGAAGATGCATTGGCCGACAACGACCATATCTACGCAGTGATCCGCGGCTCTGCGGTCAACAACGACGGGTCGGGCAAAGTCAGCTACCTCAGCCCCAGCGTGGATGGCCATGCCGGCGTGGTCAGCGAAGCGCTCGACGTGGCGCAGGTCGATGCCCGCAGCGTCGGCTATGTCGAGGCACACGGCACTGGCACCCGCGTGGGCGATCCCATCGAAATCGCCGCGCTAAGCCAGGCTTATCGCCGCCATACCGCAGACACCGGATTCTGCCGCATCGGCTCGGTGAAGGGCAACATCGGCCATACCGATACTGCCGCCGGGGTGGCCAGCGTCATCAAGGTGGGCCTGTCGCTGCACCACGGCGCCATCGCGCCTACACTTCACTATTCCCGGCCCAACCCGGCCTGCGAATTTGCAGACAGCCCCTTTTCGGTAGCCGGCGAATTCCAGCCCTGGCCCCGCCTTCCGGGCAAGCCGCGCCGCGCGGGTGTCAGCTCGCTCGGCGTCGGCGGGACCAACGCGCACGTCATCATGGAAGAAGCGCCGCCGCGTGCGCCCGGCAGTGCCGGCCGGCCGTGGCAGGTACTTACCCTTTCCGCCCAGACGACTACGGCGCTGGAGGCCAATGCCGCCGCTCTGAGCGATCACCTCCGGGCGAACCCGAAGGTAAACCTCGCTGATGTCGCATTTACTTTAAGTACAGGCCGCAAGTCACTGGCATATCGCCGGATTATTGTAGCACATGGTGCAACGCAAGCTGCCGAGGCTCTGGCCCAACCAGTCACTGGAAAGCCGCGCAAAGCCGTCACCGGCAGCGCAAATCGTTCGGTATCCTTCCTGTTCTGCGGTGCCGGCGCGCAATATGCCGGAATGGGCGCAGAACTCTATGCCAGCGAGCCGCAGTTCCGCGCCGTGATAGACGAATGCCTGTCCCATCTGGGACGCGAGGAAGGCGAGGCCTTGAAGGGCTGGCTCTACCCGGATGCGCAAAACGGGGAGCAGGCGGCACTGGCAATGCAGCGCCCCTCCATCGCGCTCCCGCTGCTGTTTTCGGTGCAGGTTGCGCTGGCGCGGCTGTGGATGTCCTGGGGAGTGACGCCCAGCGCGATGATCGGCCATAGCTCGGGCGAATATGCCGCCGCACACCTGGCCGGCGTGCTTAGCCTTTCCGACGCCCTGACTATCGTGCGCGCCCGTGGCCGCCTGTTCGAGACAGTGCCCGGCGGCGCAATGCTCAGCGTGCCGATGGCCGAGGCTGACGTGGCGGCGCTGCTGCCGCCCGAACTTTCGATCGCAGCGGTCAACGGGCCCAAGCTGGCCGTAGTATCCGGCCCTGCCGCCGCTATTGCCGCTTTCGCCGAAGAACTGACCGCCCGCGAAGTGGAAACCCAGACCGTAGGCATTTCGGTGGCGGCGCATTCGGCCATGCTCGACCCGGTCCTGGATGCGTTCAGGAATGTGTTGGCGACAGTCAGGTTCAGCCCCCCCACCCTCGCTTTCGTCTCAAACCTGACTGGCGACTGGATCACCGCCGCGCAGGCGACCGACCCGGAATACTGGGTAACGCACTTGCGCCAGCCTGTCCGCTTCACCGACGGTCTGGCGCGGTTGCTGGGCGATCCCGACCGCGTGCTGCTGGAAGTCGGCCCCGGCCGGGTCCTTTCAAGCCTCGCCCGCCAACACCCCGACCGCAATGCCGACCTGCCGGTCCTCAACAGCCTGCCCCACAAGGACGAGCGCAAGTCGGGCGATCTGGCCCATGTCCTCGATACGCTGGGCAACCTCTGGGCTGCCGGCGTCACCCCGGACTGGGATGCTTACTGGGCAGCGGAACGGCGTTGCCGCCTGCCTTTGCCCACTTACCGGTTCGATCGGCAGCGGCACTGGTACGAGCCGGCCACGGCCGCGATGGCGGCTTTGGAGCCCGAGGTCGCGCCCGACCAGCCCCTGCCCCGCGCTGCGGACATGGCCGACTGGCTTTACGAGCCGATCTGGCACCGCGCAGCCCAGGAGGCAGTCCCCGCGCAGGACGGTGTAACGCTGGTGTTCGAGGACAACGCCGGGCTTGGCGCCGAAATTGCTGCCACCCTGCGCGGACAAGGCCACCGCGTCATCTCCGTGCGGCCGGGACGGCGCTTTCGCCAGCTGGGCGACGAGACGTTCGAAATCAACGTCCGCG
Organism: Novosphingobium sp. P6W; assembly: GCF_000876675.2. Lineage (GTDB taxonomy): Bacteria > Pseudomonadota > Alphaproteobacteria > Sphingomonadales > Sphingomonadaceae > Novosphingobium. The sequence continues at coordinate 2,149,869 of NZ_CP030353.1, read as the reverse complement.
CCGCCGAGGACTACAGCCGTCTGGCCACGACGCTTGCGGATCGCGATCTCTCACCGGCCCGCGTCTATCACCTCTGGCTGGTAACCGGCGAGGCTACGCACGATGCCGCCGCCTTGCAGGACCTGGGGCTGCACAGTCTGGTCTTCCTGACCCAGGCGCTGGGCGAAGGCGACGCCGGCCCGATTGCGGTGACCGTGGTTTCCGACGGCGTTCAGCGCGTCTGCGACGAGGAAGGTATGGTGCCTGCCAAGGCCACCATCCTCGGCGCCTGCCGCGTCATCCCGCGTGAATATCCCGAAATCCGGGTGCGCAGCGTCGATATCCGCCTGCCCCGCCGCAACGGCGCGGCCTGGGCCACCCTGCGCGACATGTTGATCGCGGAAAGCGCACAGCCGGACGACGCCGAAGTCATCGCCTATCGCGCTTCCGAGCGTTGGACAGCCAGCTTTGCCGCAGCCCGGGCGCCGGTCAACCCGCAGATACCGGCCGATATCCAGCTCAAGCAGGAGGGCGTTTATCTGATCACCGGCGGCCTTGGCGGGCTGGGCATGGTGATGGCCGGGCACCTTGCACGGACCCGCAAGGCCCGGTTGGCTCTGTTGGCACGCCGCGCCTTGCCGCCGCGCGCGCAGTGGCAGGATATCATGGCCCGCGCTGGAGCCGATCCGGTGGCCCGCACGATCCGTAAGGTCCGCGCGATCGAGGCGGCCGGGGGTGAGGTCATGCTGATCGTTGCCGATGTCTGCAACGTTCGTGGGGTGCGCCGGGCGGTGAAGCAGATCCACCAGCAATGGGGCCCGATCGACGGCGTGTTCCACACGGCTGGCGTGATCGACGATGGACTGCTCCAGCTCAAGACCCGGTCATCGATAGACCGCGTGCTGTCGCCCAAGCTCCATGGCACGCTTGCGCTGGACGCGGCCCTCAAGGATGAGCGGCCCGAATTCATGTTGCTGTTCTCGTCGATCAGCGCTTTTGCCGGGATTCCCGGGCAGGTCGACTATGCAGCGGCGAATGCCTTCCTCGATGCCTATGCCCAAAGCCGGCGGGACGATGTGACGAACGTCGTCTCCATCGCCTGGAGCCGCTGGCAGGACGTGGGAATGGCAGCCGATCTTGCCGAACAGGCCGCCACAGACCGGGCCACCGCGCCGCTGGGGGCAGGCGAGGCTATGGACCATCCGTTCCTGCACGCCATGCACCGGCTATCGCCATCCGAAGTGATCGCCGAGGGCACGCTTTCGCCCGATCACCACTGGTTGCTGGACGAGCACAGGCTAGCGGACGGAAGCGCCCTCATCCCCGGCACCGGCTTTCTCGAACTGGCGCGTGCCGCTTTCGACAGCCTTGAGGCTGGACCGAGCGAACTGGCCGACATCCTGTTTTTGGCTCCCTTCGCGGTACCCGATGGCGAGAGCCGGACCTTGCGCATCCACATGCACCAGGAGCGCGACGGCGACTGGCATTTCGCCATCCTCGGCCGCGCCGCGAACGGCGCCGCCGATCAAGGCTGGACCGAACATGTTCGTGGTACGGTCCGCCGCCTCGCGGCCGCGCCCATAGCGCCGCAGGACGTGCCTGCACTGCTGCAACGCATGCCGGCTCAGGGTAATGCCGAAGCACTGGTCGATGCATCATCGATGATGCGGTTCGGGCCGCGCTGGCGGTCGGTCCGGCAATTGCGCATCGCTGATGGCGAGGCCGTATTGGAACTGGCGCTTGACCGGCGGTTCGCCCACGATCTTGCGCATATCGCGCTGCATCCAGCCCTGCTAGATTTCGCCACGGCGGGTGCGCAGTGCCTGATCCCAGGGCGCCGGCCGGGCCAGGATTTCTTCGCGCCTGCCTCCTACGGCGCGATCAAACTTTATCACGCCTGCCCCGCCCATTTGTTCAGCCATGTCCGCTGCCGCCCTGCGACGAGCGATGCCATTGCCGTGTTCGACGTGACGCTGCTCGACCCGCAAGGCCGGGTGATCGCCGAGATTGCCGAATTCACGATGCTGCGTCTTTCGGACTCCGCCCGGCTTTCCGGCGCTGAAACTCCGGCTCCGCGCGCGGCAAGCAAGCCGCTTCCCGTGGAGCCGGCGAGTGACGGTCTGGTTTCCGCCGAAGGCGTGGCCATCGTGGAGCGCATCCTGGCGGGCGTGCCAGCCAGCCATGTCATCATCTCGCCCACCGACCTGCACCAGACGCTGGACCGGATCCGCGCGCCCTATAAGCCGGCAGCGACATTCGAGCGGGACGACGAAGCCCCTGGAGGCGATCCCCCGGCGACCGCTGCCGAGCGCATCATCGCTGAAATCTGGAGCGAGATGCTGGGCGTAAGGCACATCCAGCGCAGCGACGACTTCTTCGACCTTGGCGGCCACTCGCTGCTGGGCGTCCAATTCATGAACCGCCTGCGCAAGCGGACCGGCAAGCAACTGCCGCTGGCAACATTGCTGGAAAGCACGACGGTAGAGAAACTGGGCCGCCTGATCGATCCCGAAGGCGCCGCCGCCGTCGGCTCAAGCGAAGCGCCGGAGGAGGAGGGCGCCGCCAACCGCAAGATCATCACAATTCGTCCCGGCAGCCGGAAAACTCCGCTGTTCCTGGTCCACGACGGTCTTGGCGAAACGCTGCTCTACCGTGCGCTGGCGATGCGGATGGACCCCGACCGCCCGGTTATGGGCATCGAGCCGGACGTCTATGCTGGCGGCGCCTACCTGCACACCAGCATAACCGAGATGGCCAGCGCCTATATCGTGCGGATGCAGACGGTGCAGCCGCATGGCCCCTACCTTATCGCCGGGCTTTGTGCGGGCGGCGTCATCGCCTTCGAGATGGCCCGGCAGTTGCAGGACATGGGCGAAACTACTGCATTTGTAGGCATCGTCGATGCCGCGGATGTCGAGGCGCACAAGCGCTCGTTCTACATCACCCGTACCCGCATCCAGCGCGTCCGCGCACTGCTGCGCGGCGATGCCGGCGGGCCGCCGCCCAGTGTCGGCCTGCTGATGCGCCGCGCGGCCAACGCCGTCGTCTACGACGTATCGACCCGCCTCGAATGGATGAGCCGTACGCGCAAGGTCGCCCGCATGGCCGAAGGACCAAGCGCGGCGAACGACGACGTGCAGGTCGCTGCCCCCAAGCTGTCGTTCCTGCACCTTTACGAAGTGGCTCACCGGGCGCACCGTCCGGGCGGGCTGTTCGAAGGCGGCGAAGTGGTCCTGTTCAAGGCCATGCAGGGCACCGGCGCCGACGACGATGTTCCTTATTCCGATCTCTATACCGACTGCATCTTTGGCTGGGGCAAGCGGGTCGAGGGCGACGTAACGGTCGTCTCTGTGCCGGGCGGTCACAGCAGCGTCCTGCAGGAACCCAACGTGGACGTACTGGCTGGTGCGATGCGCGAGGCTATCGCCCGCGCCCGGCCGGGCGAAGATGTGGTGCAGGAACCGATCCCGATCATGCCTGCGGCTTCGGCTCCTGTGGATTTCGGGCGCAGGCCAGAGACGGCCCAGTTGCAAGTCCAGTGACATAGTGGGGAATGCCAGCATGAAGCACGAGCAGCGGCCGACCCTGATGGTCGTAATCGTGAACTATAGGACCGGCAAGCTGGTCGTGGACTGCCTGGCCAGTCTGGAGGGCGAAGTGGCCGCCTACCCCGGAACCCGAGTGGTGGTGGTGGACAACGATTCGCGTGACGGTTCGGCAGATATCGTCGAAGCGGCGATCCAGGCGCGGGGGTGGTCTAGTTGGGCCACCCTGATGCGATCTCCCGTCAATGGCGGGTTCGCGGCCGGTAACAACTTCGCCATTAGGGCGGCACTTGCTGATCCCGCAGCGCCCGACCTGTTCTGGCTGCTGAACCCCGATACCCGCGTTCATCCCGGCGCCCTGGGGACTTTCCTCGAATTTTTCGAGGCCAACCCGACTGTTGGAATTGCTGGGAACTTATTGCTCTATGGCAATGAAATGCCATGGCCTTTTGCATTTCGCTTTCCCTCAATCCTGAGCGAACTGGAACGCGGCGCGTCCTTCGGGCCGCTGACCAAACTCTTGCGGGATCATTGCGTGGCCAAAGTGATGGGAACCGCGCCTGAACAGGTCGATTCCGTATCGGGCGCCAGCATGGTGGTCCGGCGCGCAACGCTCTACGCCACCGGCCTGATGGATGAGGGCTATTTCCTTTATTACGAAGAAACCGACTTCTGCCGAAAGGCGCTGCAGCAGGGTTGGAGTTGCTGGTATCTTCCCTCGGCTGTGGTGATGCACATCGCCGGCCAGAGCACAGGCCTGACGGACAACCAGGCATCGCGTATCCCGCGTTACTGGTTCGATTCTCGTCGCCGCTATTTCATCGTCAACCACGGCAAGGGCTATGCCATCATCGCGGACATCGCCTGGTTGGCTGGACATATGTGGTGGCGCTTGCTGCGCCGTTTGCGGTCGCGAAAAGACACGGTGGTTCCTTTTCTGCTGCGAGACTTCATCGCGCGCTCCGCCTTGTTCAATGACGCACAAGCCCAGCCCGTGCGGGCCTGAAGGCAGTGGTCCGCGCTCTCGACCTTTTATCCTTTGCCCGCCCTCTGGTGGGCGACATGCCGCTGGAGCTGTGGCTGCTGGACTTGTCCGGGCCGCCGCCAGCAGAAGCCATCGCCTGGCTCTCGCAGGAGGAGCGCGACCGCGCCGCCCGCTTCGCGTTCTCTCTCAACCGGGATCGCTATCTGAACGCGCATATCGCCCTGCGGCTGGTGCTGAAGGAATATTGCGGCCTTGCCCCGCAGCGGCAGCGCTTCGTTCCGGGGCCTGACGGCAAGCCGCAACTCACAGAGCCAGCGGACTGTCATTTCAGCCTCAGCTATGCGGGCGATGTGGCGCTGATGGGGATCGACTGCGACAAGGCAGTCGGGGTCGATATCGAATGCGACCGGCCCATTCCCGATGCCGACGAATTGAGCGTCCTGCACTTTCATCCAAGAGAGCAGCTGGCGTTGTCCTCGCTGCCAGCACTATTTCGACATGGCACCGGCTTTCTTCAGGGCTGGACCCGCAAGGAAGCCTGCCTAAAGGCGTTAGGGCACGGATTGACCATGCCGGCGGCGCAGATCCATTCCGGTCTCAAGGGACGCAGGCCAGTCCGCATGGATGGGCGGGTCGTTCTGGAAGTGGGCTGCTGCCCGCCGCTGACCGGCTACACCGCCGCATGGGCGCGCACCATCGATCATCAGGACCGCCACGCCTGAATCGATCAGGCGTCGTGCAGCAGTACGCGGTCAGTAGGCGTTCTGCTGGCGCAGGACCGTCACAACCGTCTGCGCCAAGATACGCAAGTCAAACCAGATCGACCAGTTGCGCACATAGTAAAGGTCATGGTCCAGACGGCGGAGCAGCTGCTCCTCGCTATGCGTTTCGCCGCGCCACCCGCAGACTTGCGCCCAACCGGTCATGCCGGGTTTCACGTTGTGCCGCGCCGGATAGGACTGCGATATATCGCCGAACAGGCGGCCGGCAGCGCGGGTGGACACTGCATGCGGCCTCGGCCCCACCATCGACATATGGCCCAGCAGAACGTTGAGCAACTGCGGCAGTTCGTCCAGGCTGGTTCGCCGAAGGATGGCGCCGACGGCGGTGACGCGCGGGTCGTTACGCCGCGCCTGCACTACGGCTTCGGCATCATCCGCAACCTGCATGGTGCGGAATTTCAGGATTTCGAAATCGCGGCAGTTGTAGCCCTGCCGCTTCTGCCGGAAAAGCACCGGCCCGGGCGAATCCAGCTTGATGGCGATCGCGACGATCAACATCAGCGGCGCCAGCAGAATGAGGGCCAACAGTGAAAGCAGACGGTCTTCGGTTGCCTTGAGCAGGCGCTGCCCGCGTGAAAGCGGCCAGTCCAGCAATGTGAGGACAGGCCACTCGCCCAGCACCGTCACGGCATTCTGCGTCCAGGAAAAACCGCCGCTGGCAGGCGCCAGGCGGATTTCGACCGGAGTGTCGGACAAGCGCGCCACGATCGCACGGGCCCGGCTTTCCTGCCCCTGCGGCAACGCGATGATGACACGGTCAATCGCCCCAAGGCGGATCGCCGTCAGCAAGGCGGTGAGGTTACCGCGATAGGGCAACGCACCGCCCTGGGGCATGGTTTGAAAATCGAGAGGCTCAGCTTCATCGTCACAGTAAAAGCCTGTAAGCGAAAGCGTAAGCAGCTTGTGCTGCGTTATATAACGAACCAGTTCGGCAGCCTGTTGCCCGGTGCCGATCACGGCGCTGCGTTGATCGAATACCCCGCGCCGCCGCAGCCGGGTCATTGCCGTAGCCATGCCGATACGGCCCAGCGCCAGCGCGCCGCCGCAAGCGATAGACCAGAAATAGATGTCCCCCGTCGCAAGCGGCATCCTGCCAAGCAAGGCAGCACTCAGACCGAGAACGAACAGGGTCACTCCTGCCCAGGCATTCATTGCCCGCAGTACCGACCTTCCGGCTGAAAGATGGGCCTGCAGTTCATAGGCCCCAACCAGTTGGGCAATTACTGCGAACAAGGCACTGGACACCACCCCGATTCGATCGAGGCGAAGCGCCTGGATTTGCTCTTCATGGTGCCCCAGCACCTGCCCTGCGAGTAAACTGGCCGCGACGATGAGGCACACGTCGATGAAACATACAGCGCCTTGCATGCACTGTATGGGTATCGACCAGGGCCGAACGTCCGGAAGCCCGTTTTCTCGCAGCACAGCATTGCCGTTACCGAGACCATGAGGATCGGATGATAGCGCCGTCATTGGTGCCCCCAATGTCTAGGCCGCGTTGAATATATATCCCGGCGCCGCATCGCCAATCATTCCGTTGCGAATGACATAGGCAATCATGTGAACGCGGTTTCTTGTACGGGTTTTCAATCGAACGTTTTCAACATGCCGCTCAACTGTGCATGGTGCGATCGACAGAGTTAGTGCGACCTCTTTCGCGGACATGCCGCGAGCCACCAGGCAAACTACTTCGGATTCTCGAACGGTGAGCTGCAGATTGCAAAGTTTTTCCGCCATATTTTCCCCCATAAATTCATGAAAACATGAGATAATTTTACTCAAGGCTTCACATTTGGAATTCTGGGAAATCGAAACTTCGCTGGCGACCCCTATAGGATTTTCCCATCGGTAAATTTATATAACACAGTTTGTTGTTCGAGCACCAGTTTTGTTGGCAGTACGTTTTTTTACGTACATCTATTGCCGTTGCATCGCGGCGGCAATCACAGGAAGATTGCGTTGCTGCCAGCAATTATGGTTGGTTAGATACGCAACAAATTGGACTGACGGTATGGCTGATGGAGTTAGCGTAAGCATTGAAGGGCTGACCAACAGGGAATCGGAAATCTTGCGCGCAATTGCTCAAGGACTGTCCGCAAAGGAAGTCGCCAAGCAGTTGAACATCGCCCCGCGCACGGTGGAAAGGCACATAGATCATATCCGATTGAAGACACGCACGCGCAACCGCTCGCATATGGTGGCCTTCGCTATCGCCAACGGCTTGGTTTGAGCGTTGCGATCCGCAGCAGGCGTCGGGACCCGATAGGCGCACCGCGCAAGTTCGTGTGCAAAGGTTCCTGCCGTTTTCGGCGCCATGATCCCAGCTTCAAAGCCATGCCGAGGTAGAAATTTTTGGTTACCAGGCTGGCCTTACTCATCACAATGCCATGCGCTGCACCTGATGGCGCAGGCAATGCCACCTCAATAAGACCTGACAGGTTTCGGCTTGAGTGGTCTCGACGGCGTAATGGAGCGTCTTGCTGGCCTCGTCGGTAAATGCTGGCAACAGGGCATCGTCTAACATTTCTAGCTATTCGCTATCGTTTTCTCCGCGATCGATTGTGCCATGGCCCGGCAAGCCCGCTGCGACAGGGTCGGCAATTATGACCGCCGTTCAATAATAGGTTTGAGCATCGATCAATTTAGTGGAAACGCAGGTTCGTCAGCTGTTCAGCAGTGCTCAACTGCGTTGGCGAGGCTTTCACGCACACGCGCCAGAGCAAGCCCTGTCGGATCGCGTTCTCCCATCAGGGCGAAGCTGCCATTGAGATCAAACGTGCAGTGGCCGTGGACGGTCGCAACTAGCGAACGGGCAAGCTGCGGGGCCTGGTCACGACAGGATTCGGGCAGCGCTGCGGCTACCTCAGCCACCACGACGTCGGTCAGTTCGCCGCGTAGCGCGTCATGCTCAGGCGGCATGGCGGCGTCGGGCGGCAGGTGATGGTCGTAGATCGCCATCCAGGCGTTGCGGTTGGACCGGGCAAAGCCGAAGTAACCTTCAACGAGTGCGCGGATTCGGTCTTCCCCGCCCTCTGCAAGAGCCGTGCGGATATAGTCGGTCCATAGCACGAACGTGCGGGTATTGATCGCAATGAGTAACCGGTCGTAGCTGCCGAAAACGTTGTAGAGCGTGCCGATGGTATAGCCGATCCGTTTGGCGACTTCACGTGCGGAAAAGCGCGCGAAGCCGACTTCGGCCATATGCTTATGCCCCTCGACGATGAGCATTTGTTCCAGCTCTTTGCGGCTATGATCTGATCGGCGTGCCATCGCGAATTTATACGGAAATCAGCTTAAATTGTGTAGTGTTTAATATTTATATTGAACGCCGATAAATATCGGGTCGTGTCCCGCGGGGTGGTGTAGGAAGGTTTCCCTGAGAGGGTGGCCACCGTCGATCTTCTGGTAGGGTTCGGATGCGAACTCGAACCTGGAGAAGAAGACGATGACCGAGGACAGAATGGCCCTTGTCGAGCTGATTGAGCAAGGGGCTGATAGCGATTTGGTGCGTGAGATGCTGGCTTTCGCCGCAGAGCGTATGATGGATCTCGAGATCGAGGCGAAGACGGGCGTGCCTTGCGGATCACGCAGCCCTGAGCGGCTGAACCACCGCAACGGCTACCGCGAGCGAGGTTGGGATACGCGAGCTGGCCGGATTGATCTGGCGATCCCGAAGCTGCGCAAAGGCAGTTACTTCCCAAGCTTCCTGGAGCCACGCCGCACTGCCGAGAAGGCCTTGGCGGCAGTGATCCAGGAAGCCTACGTCCACGGTGTTTCGACCCGTTCGGTCGACGATCTGGTTAAGGCGATGGGCGCCAGCGGTGTTTCAAAGAGCCAGGTCAGCCGTTTGGTTGCCGAGATCGACGAGCGGGTGAACGCTTTCCTCACGCGACCGATTGAAGGCGAGTGGCCCTATCTATGGATCGACGCCACCTACCTCAAAGTGCGCGAGGGCGGACGGATTGTCTCGACGGCGGCGATAATCGCGGTGGGCGTCAACACCGATGGCCGGCGCGAGGTTCTGGGCGTAGCCACCGGCCCGTCGGAAGCCGAACCCTTCTGGAAAGCCTTCCTGCGCTCGCTGGCGGATCGCGGCCTGCGAGGTGTGAAGCTGGTCATCTCCGACGATCACAAAGCGCGCGCGGCCAGCAAGGTATTTGCCGCAACCCAGCAGCGCTGCCGGGTGCACTGGATGCGCAACGCGTTTGCCCATGCCGCGCCGAAACAACGACCCGCTGTCATTGCCATGATCAAGACCATCTTCGCGCAGGAAACGGCCGAGGCAGCGCACCAGCAGTGGGACCAAGTTGCTGATGCCCTGCGCGAGAAGTTTCCAAAGCTGGCCGACATGATGGACGCATCACGCGAAGACGTGCTCGCCTACATGGCCTTCCCCAAGGATCATTGGGCGCAGATCGCCTCCACAAATCCACTGGAAAGGGTCAACAAGGAGATCAAGCGAAGGGCAGACGTGATCGGCATATTCCCGAATGACGCTGCCGTCGTTCGTCTCGTCGGAGCACTCATGCTGGAGCAAAACGATGAGTGGGCGGTATCGCGCCGCTACATGACACTGGAAACCCTCGGCTCGGTGAGCCATAACCCTATCGTCAGCTTGCCAGCACTGGCAGCCTGACCTGAACCTGATCCTGCCGTGGATCGACGGTTCCTACACCACCCCGCGGGACACGACCAAATATCGGGACGCCTGCGTGAACCGAATCAACTGGTTGGGTGTCGTCATGTGTTTGCAGCGTAACCTGTTTGGACCCCTTCTGGCCATTTCGTCGCTGATAGCCGTGCATGCGATTATGCCGCTGCCGCTTTCCATGCAGTCTGACCAGTGCAATCTTGTCGACCAAAAAGAGGCTGGCGAATTTCACGTGGTCGTTGGCGAGGTCGAGTATCCTCTGATGCCCGGCAAGGGGCATCGCATGCCGACTGCGGCTATCAATTGCGCTACCTATTCCGCCGCACCGGCCAGTGCCGGACGCTGGTAACGATGAGCGACGATTTTCCTTGATACCCCGAGCCGTCAAGAGGACTCCAGCCAGGTATCGCGCCCGGACCTGAAAATCGGTCATATGCGTCGCTCTGCCCACCGTGCTGCCATCAGAAATTCAGGCGAAAGCACCCAGGCTACGGTTGCTGCGAAAGTCTGCTTGTGGCTCGCTCCCCGACCAAGCCAACTGGTCAGTCTCTATCCCCTGGAGCGGCGGCGACAAGGTTGGCCGCATTCCCTTTTATCCGCCAGCATGTTATGATCACTGTTCAATTATTTTATTGAACAGTGAGTATTTATCGACTAGAGCGAGTTTATCCATCCGCAGCCGTTGCGGCCACACTGCCGATCTACAGATTGCCAGCCGAAGGACAGCTTCCATGAGCACCCTTTTACCGCCCTCGTCGCCCCATTCATTTGAGGTGGATGCCGCGCCTGCGGATTGGCCACTGCGGGCGTGGGGACTGGTGCTGCTGGGAGCGCTGGCCGGGCTGGCGATCTACTACCTCACGCTGCGCCATGAAATTCCCCCGGTGTCGGAAAAAGTCGCGCAGATCAAGCTGGCACTGGCCACGTTCCTGGGCATCGGCGCGATATTGGTGGGATTCCTGGTCGAGCGGACAAGGCCCGCGTGGACCCTGAGCTTCGCTGCGATCGCCGGTTCTGTGGTGGCCCTCGCCACTTACTGGAACGGCCCGTTCAATGGGTACGGCTCGACTGATATCTGGCAGCCGGTCTGCGCCCTGCTCAGCGTGACAATCGCCGCGCCGCTTTTCCAGTCGTGGCGAGCCAACCGGGACCAAGCCACCACCCGCGTCGATATCCCCTACGTACAGGCCTACCATTACGCGTGGACCAACGTGGTACTTTGGTGCGCTGCCTGGGTTTTCGTCTGCATTACCTGGCTGATGGCGTTGCTGCTGGGCGAACTGTTCCGGCTGATAGGGATCGGCCTGCTGCACGACCTGCTGCAGGAGGACTGGGCCATCCTGATGCTGATCGGCGGCGCCCTGGGCGCAGGCATCGGCCTGCTGCGCGACCGCGAACAAATCATCGGCCTGCTGCAGCGGGTGGTCACCACCGTGCTGGCGGTACTCGCGCCGGTGCTGGCGCTAGGGCTCATCGTTTTTCTCGCGGCCATTCCCGTCACCGGCCTTGCACCCTTGTGGGAGGCGACCAAGTCGACAACGCCGATTTTGCTGGGCTGCATCATCGGTGCGCTGTGCCTGACCAATGCCGTCATCGGCGAAACCGATGCGCAGACGCCGCGCAGCCCGGTGCTGCGCTTCAGCGCCCCGGCGCTTTGCCTCGCGGTGCTGCCGCTGGCGGTGATCCCCGCGATTTCCACCGGCAGCCGCATCCACCAGTACGGCCTCACACCCGACCGGCTCTGGGCAGTGACTTTCACCGGCATCGCCTGCGCTTATGGTCTGGCGAGCTTCGTTGCCGTGATACGTGGCCGATTGGCTCCCGCTGCTTATCTGCGCAGCGCCAACCTGCGTCTTGCCGTTGCCCTGTGCGCTCTGGTCTTCCTGCTTTCGACGCCGCTGGTCAGCTTCGGCGCGCTTTCCACTCGCGATCAGGTTGCGCGCCTGCGCAACGGAACCACCCCTGCCGACAAGTTCGACTGGCGCGCGCTACGCTTCGAATTCGGCTCCGCCGGGGTTGAAGCGGTGCACGATCTTGCCCAAAACGGCGCCACTCCCGCGATCCGTGCCGCTGCTGCCGAGGCGACAAAGGCCAAGAACCGTTGGCAGGTTTCTGATTTGACCCTGGAAAGCCCCAAGCCCGTCATCGATCAAAAACGCCTGACCATCCTGCCGCGCAAGATTGCGCTGCCCGAGACGCTGCTCGTCAAGCTGCCCGAGTACAATGCTTGCGGTCTCGAAGGTCCTTGCGCGGTGGTGTACGAAGCCGGCAGCGACGAGGCGATTGTTCTCCAGGGCGCGCGCGTTAACCTATGGAGGCAGCGAGGAAACGTCTGGTCTAGCGTGACCGGTGGCAATACTTTCCCTGCAACCGAACGCGTAAAGCAGATCGACGCCGGCATCGCTTCCGGCAAAGTGGAACTGCGTGATGTAACCCGGCGCCAGATGTTTGTGGATGGCAAGCCCGTTGGCGATCCGTTCGAATGATGCCTACCCATTGAGAGGGCACCATAAGCGCGTGTTCAGGCTGTTGAAGGAGACGTTTATTACCGCTGAGACATTCGTTTTGCGGCACTTGCCCGCCCTCGCCGCTTTCGGCCTCGCGCTCGTTCCGGCTGGTGTCCAAGCGCGGTCTTCGCAGTGGTGGTACGTCGCCCAGGGTGCGGACCGGGTGCTCTATGTGGACGCCAAGTCCATCGAGCGCGACGGCGATAGCGTCAGTTACTGGGCCAACCAGATCCTGCGGGAAGAAGGCAACCCGGCAGCCTCCGTCCTCGCCTATATGCGCACCGATTGCGCGAAGCGGGAGGAGACGTGGTTGATGGTGACCCGGTACGGCGTGCAAGACGAACGGCTCGATCCCTCTTCTCAAAGCTATGATGAGCCGGAGGCCATCATGAGCGGGAGCTTAGGCGAAGCGGAACTGGACTTTGTCTGCGCTGCGGACCGTTCTCAAGCCGGAGGTTTTCCGCTGAAGATCGACGATGTCGCCTTCGCCGAGGCGCTGATCGCCGACACGCAGGCTTCGGAGGACCCGGCGGTACTGCACGAACGCATGCGCAGCGACCCCAAGGTCCCGGTCATCCGCTCATCCGCGCCCGGCATCGATACCTTAGGCACCGAGCAGAGCATTGCAGCAGGCCAGGCGGTTGTCCCGCCGCGCGACTACGCGAAGGGCACGCAAATTCCCGAGGCAGACGATCACAACCCTGACGAAGTCGGGACGATCTACGATATCGCCTATATGGGTATCCAGGACGGCGAACTGACTTTCGAGCAGCGGGGATACAGCATCTTCGATCTGGCGCACGCCGGCAGCGCTCAGACGACGCACATCCCCGCCGCGCAGAAGAGCGTGCAGATACGCGACATCGTGATCGACGTGCTGGAAGCTACCCCCGACCGCTTGCGATTCCGCGCGAAACTACCCGGCCCGGAAGATGAAGACCTGCCTTTTCCCTGCAGGGCAACCGGATGCGTACAGTAGCGCCCCGGGGCCGCTAAGGAGCATCCGGCAGCAATTGGACGTCATGCCTGGGCGGCTGTTGCAGCAAAACTTGCAACTGCGTGGTGAGCGTTGTCTTGTCCGGGAAGGTGCAACTGGCTGCACTTTGCGGGTCGCGTGAGATGCTTCCGCCCGCCCGTTCCACCGCTTCGGCGATAAAACCACCACAGGGCAGGATCGTCAGAAACAGCCCATCAGGTTGCACGTCGAGGAGCATGTAAAGCGCCTTGGAGCGGATGAAGGCATCGTCCTCGTCCGCCTGGCGAAGCTGCAACAGGAACCAATCGCCGCGGGCCGGGTCTACCCGTACTGCGATGGCCTGCCATGGACGCTCAGCCCCCGTCAGAAGCATGGTGTGATCCGACTGGTTGCGCACGCTGATGCGATCCCCCTCCGGCGTCGGCGAGCCCGGCTCTACCATGGCATAGCTGCCATCCGGCAAGGCTGCCACCGCATCGGCTGCGCCATACCACGCAGGGCCGCTCCAGCAGCCGCCGAGCGTAAGCGCCGCAACAAGCGCAAGGCATGTTCTGAGGATCAATGCGTAACCGATCTGCCGTGGACGAAGATATGCCCCTAGCAGACTTGCGTCGCCAGGGGCATATCCATCGCAGATCGCGCGTCAAGACTGTTGCAGGGCGGTTACGCCTTGGAGAAGCGGCGCTCGTTCCATTTTACGGAAAGGCCCTCGCTGGTCGTGCCGTCGATGGTGTGGCGGGCAATGGTGCCCATGAAGTGCCACTGACCGCGCACCTGATCCGGTGTCAGGTCCAGCGAAACATAGCCGCGGCGACTGGTATCGGCGAAGGCCAATCCAGGGTTCGCGCCGCGCAGCGCCTTGGCCAGTTCGGCAGGCGGCAGCGCCGGCAGATAGGTTTCGTAGCCCGGAGAAGTGACCGAGTGCCCTGCATATTCGACGCCGGCCGCAGCCCCTTCGATCGCCAGTTCGTTGCCCCATGCATTGTGGCTGTCGCCCGAGAGCACGACGAGGTTGCAATCGGCCTCGCGGGCAGCGCGCAGCAGGCGTTCGCGTGCGGCGGGGTAGCCATCCCAGGAATCCATGTTGAACGGGAGCCCGGCCTTCGCCGCAGCAGCGATGGCCATGAGCGCCTGCCGGACCTTGGGGTCGCCGTCTGCCGGAACCAGGTCGCCCATCTGCACCGGGGCCTTCAGGGAGCCCATCACCACCTGCTGGGCAAGCACCTGCCAGCGCGTGCCGGACTTTGCGGATTTCGCCAGTGCACCGTGGAGCCATGCTTCCTGTTTGGCGCCCATCAGGGTGCGGTCGGCAGCCATCCACGGGCCATCGCGGAAGTCAGCCAGGGCCTTGGCGATGTCCGCCTTCCCGGCCATCACCGATCCGAAGTCCAACTGCTGGCTCCGCGCGGTTATGCGGGTTTCCGGGCGGAAAACCGTCGCCAGCGAACCGATCTCGAAGCTGTCGTAGACCGCATCGGATACCGGCATCCATTCCCGGTACGCCTTTTCTGCGTCTGCCTTGCGGACGGACCAGGAACCTTCCTTGTCACTTTGGTGGTTTTCGGCGCCGTCCTTCCAGGCGTCATTGGCCAGTTCGTGATCATCCCACTGCGCTATCATCGGAAAGCGCTGGTGCAGGCGGCGCAGGTCCGGGTCGAGGCGATAGCTGGCAAAGCGCAGGCGATAATCGGCCAGCGTCACCGTTTCGTTGGCAGGTTCGATCATGCGCCCGGCCATCGGGTTTTCGGGATAGTGGCCGTATTCGTACTCGTAGAAATAGTCCCCGACGTGGACCACGAGATCAAGATCGTCGCGCGCGGCGGCATGGGCATATGCGTTGAACCAGCCGAACGGCATGTTCGAGCAGGAGAACAGGCCGATGCCGAACCGGTCGACCTCGCCCACGGGCAGGGTGCGAGTGCGGCCGACGTCGCTCATGCTGCCGTCGGGAGCGATGAAGCGGTAATTGTACCATTTGCCGGGCGCGAGGCCCTTAACCACCAGCTTGGCGCAGTTGTCATGCGCCGGAGAGGCGACCACATCGCCGCCGCCCGCGATCTTGCGGAAAGTCTCGTCCTCGGACAGTTCGCAGCGCAGCTTCGTGTCGCCGCTGCCGACATAACGGGTCCACAGCAGCACCGAGTGCGGTGCCGGCTCGCCGCTGGCAACGCCGTGCGTGAAACCGCGCGCGGTAAGGATCTGGGCGACGCCGGGCGTGGAAAGCGCGGCAAGGCCGAAGGCGCCCGCGCGAAGCAGCAGACGGCGATCGAGATTTAGCGTCATGGTCTGTTTCCTGAAAGCTGCGATCAGTAGCGGGCGGTGAATTCGATGCCGTATGTGCGCGGCTCGGCGGGGATGAATGTGGGGTAGCCGAACGATCCACCGGTATTGCCCGCATCGAGCAGGTAGTTCCGGTCGGTCAGATTGCGGGCATAACCAGCGATCTGGAACCGGTCGTCCATCAGCGACACACCGCCGCGCAGGTTCACCAGCGTGACCGGGGCCTGACTGATCGCCTCGCTGTTGGGAGTTTCGAAGTAGATCTTGCTGCGGTAGGTCACGCTGGGCGTGAGGAACACGCTGGTCCCCTGCGAAATCGGCGCGTTGAGATTGAAGCCTGCCGACCACTGCCACTTGGGCTGGAGACGGAACCTGTCACCCGCGAAGTTGCCGTTGCTGGCCTTGTCGTCGATGCCGCCGCTGATGAAGCCGACATTGCCGAAAGCACGCAGCCAGTCGGTCAGGCGGGCCTCGAGTTCACCCTCGACGCCAAGGTTGCTGGCCGAACCGGCGCTTACGGTGCGCGATCCGCTGGTGCTGGTGACGGAGACCTGGAAGTTGCTGTACTCATTGTAGTAGACCCCCAGCGAGCCGGAGAATATCCCGGCCTGGCCCTTCACGCCGACTTCGTAGTTCCACACATTCTCCGCGCGAATGCGGTTTTCGGCCACCACGTAGCTGCCTGCGACAGTCGCGCTGCCCAGTTCGACCACGGGCGAGCGGCGGCCCTTGGAAACCGTGGCGTAAAGGTTGATCGCAGGTGAGATGCGGTACAGTGCGTTGAAGCGCGGCAGCACTGCTGCATACGAACGCTGCGCCTGGGACAGCACGCCGCCGGTATCGACGATCGGCAGGAGCTGGCGGCCATAGATCGGCGCGGCGGGCTGGCTGGTGGCATAGCCCGAGCGGCGCTTTTCGATCAGGACGCGGGCGCCGGCGGTCAGTTCCAGCGCCGCACCGGGCTTCCATGTGGCATCGCCGAACATCGACCAGGTCTGGTTGCGGCCTTCGTTCCTGTACCAGCTCTGGTACGGCACCGTGGTCGCCAGTCCGCCGCTGGCGAGGCCGGTTGCCAGCGAGGCCGGGACGGTGTTGTTCGGCGCCACGCAGCCCAGACCCGGAATGATATTGGCGCTGCACTGCAGGTAAGTGCCGACTTCGGAAGACAGCGGCACGTACTGCGAGCTGTCCTCGATGATGTAGTTCCACCCGAAAGAGGCGCGCCACTTGTCGTCGCTGTAGGTGAAGCGGCTTTCGTGGCTGGCCTGCCAGCCCTTGGCGCGCTCGGCGAATTCGAGATACCAGGCGGCGGAACCATCCGCATCGAACACTTCCAGCGCATCGAAATTGCGGTAGCCGTTGACGGTTGTGAAGTTCCAGCCGTCCGCGAAGTCCCAGCTCAGCGTCAGGTTCGCGTCGTAGACATCGCGCGTGAGGCCCAGTTTGTCAGCGCCGAGCACCTGCTTCGACAGCGGCGAGCCGCCCAGGTACGCTGCATCGTAGAGGCCGTCCACCGAAGTGGAGCCCAGGTTCTTCGACAGGAACGGCGTACCCGAATTGCGCTGGCGGTCGTAGGTGACCACGAGGTCGGCGGTGAAATCGGTGGTAGGCGTGAAGCGGAGCGAGCCGCGCAGGCCAAGCTGATCCTGCGCGTAGAGGTCATCCTGGTTCGGGGCGAGGTTTTCGATGTAACCGTCGCGCTTCTTCCATTGGCCGGCGATGCGCGCCGCGATCACGTCGTTGCCCATGTTCACGAACCCTTCGATACGGCGGGCATCGAGGTTTCCGTAGGCCCCGGTCAGCGAGGCGGAGGTCCCGGCTTCGGCCTTGGCGGAGACGAAACTGATCGCGCCGATCGTAGCGGCAGTGCCGAACAGGGTCGCCTGCGGACCTTTCACCACTTCCACGCGGTCAAGATCGTAAAGGCCCTGATAGGCCCCGCGCGAACGTGAGATATCGACGCCGTTGTAATAGAGCGAAACGCGCGGTCCCTGCTGCGCCGAGCCGCTGTCGGACGTGATGCCGCGGATCACGAAGCCCGGGTTGTTGGCGCTCTGGATCTGGACGTTGAGGCCGGGGACATAGTTGGACAGTTCGCCGATATCGGTCACG
This sequence comes from Novosphingobium sp. P6W, assembly GCF_000876675.2. Lineage (GTDB taxonomy): Bacteria > Pseudomonadota > Alphaproteobacteria > Sphingomonadales > Sphingomonadaceae > Novosphingobium. The sequence continues at coordinate 2,132,052 of NZ_CP030353.1, read as the reverse complement.
CCCAGTTCGCGCATACGCTCGGCGGTCTGCACCGAAAGGGTCATGGGAACGTCAAGGGCGCGCTGTTCGACCTTCTGGGTTGTCACGATGATCGAGTTCGGATTCTCGTCGCTCATGGCACTGTCTGCTTCGGCGGCAAAGGCGGCGTTCGGCAGTATGGCCAGCGCCGTTCCGGCAAGAAGAGTTGCTGCACAAGTCGCGAGTTTCATTGTGAATTCCCTGGATCTGTTGGGTTGGCTGGGGGCCTAACCGCTATCCATGACGGCTCGAAGGCGCTCTCATCACGCTTCTGTGACAGCGGCGATATGTGACCAGGGCGGCACATGCTCTCCTTGCGAATGGCCCTTGCCGCAATGGCATCCACCGGGGCTGCGCACCGACCGGCCTTGTCCTGCGAATACTTATGTACTAGATGGTACACACATTCGATGGCCTCACCGCTATCCGATTTCCACTGCATCCACCGCGCAGCTTGGTCGTCCCGATCGCAAGACGGCGAGTCAGCGGTGCATTCGAAGAACGAAAAAGGAGGTGCCGCATGTCCGGCACGAACAAAGTCAGCAGGCTGCCCAGGTATTGGCTGCTCTTGCTTGGTCTGGTGATTATGGCCGCAGGGCTATTTTTCGCCATCGGTGGCGCAAGGCTCGTCACCCTTGGCGGCAGCTTCTACTTCCTTCTTGCCGGACTTGGACTGGTGGCATCGGGTTTGCTGATCGCGCGTCGCCGTCCCTCGGGAGCCTGGCTGTTTGCGGCTGTGTTCCTGGCGACGATCGTCTGGGCACTATGGGAAGTCGGGCTGGCGTTCTGGCCGCTGATTTCTCGCCTCCTCGCCATGGGGGTGGGCGCGACTGTCGTCGCCGCGTCCTTGCCGCTGATGCGCCGCGCGAGCGGGCAGACGGCGGCGTGGCGCCCTGCCCTTGCCGCCTCTGCGGTAATCGCGCTGGCCTCGGCCGGTGGTTTTGGCGCCATGTTCATACCGCATCCCACCGTCGCCTTCACGGGTGAGGAACTGGCAAACATGCCGGTCGACCCTGCGCACGAACAGAAGAACTGGGAAGCCTACGGCAATACCGCCGGCGGCAGCCGCTTCGCCGCGCTGGACCAGATCACCCGCGCCAACGTGGGCAAGCTGAAGGTCGCCTGGACTTACCGGACCGGCGATGTCGCGGTCAGCGACGGTAACGGCGCCGAGGATCAGGACACCCCGCTACAGGTCGGCGACACGGTCTTCGTCTGCACCCCGCACAACAACGTCATCGCGCTGGACGCCGACACCGGCCGCGAAAAGTGGAAAACCACGATCAATGCCAAGGCCTCGGTCTGGATGCGCTGCCGCGGCCTTGCCTATTTCGATGCCAGGGCCCCGCTCCAGCAGCCGACCATGCCGGGCTCAACGCCCGTAGCGCCGGTGGTGGTGGCCGAGGGTGCGGCGTGCCAGCGCCGCATCCTCATGAACACCATCAATGCGCAGTTGATCGCGCTCGACGCGGACACCGGCGCGTTTTGCCAGGATTTCGGCACCGGGGGCCGGGTTGACCTCAAGGCGGGGCTCGGCGTCGCGCCCGATCCGCAATACCAGCTCACCTCCGCGCCGACCCTGGCGGGAACGACCGTGGTCGTCGGAGGACGCGTGGCCGACAACGTGCAGGTCGACATGCCGGGCGGCGTCATGCGCGGTTACGACGTGGTGACCGGCAAGTTGCGCTGGGCCTTCGACCCCGGCAACACCGCGATGACGGGCATGCCGCCGAAGGGGCAGACTTACGCCCGTTCGACCCCCAACGTCTGGGCCGCGATGTCTTACGACCCTGCCTCCAATACGGTGTTCATGCCGGTGGGTAGCGCCTCGGTCGATATCTACGGTGTCACCCGCAGCGCGCTCGACCACAAGTACGGCGCCTCCATGCTCGCGCTTGACGCGGCGACCGGCAAGGAGAAGTGGCACTTCCAAACCGTCCACAACGACCTGTGGGACTTCGACCTGCCGATGCAGCCGACTTTCGTGGACTTTGCGGTCGGCGGCGGCAGGAAAGTGCCGGCGCTGGTGTTCGGAACCAAGGCCGGGCAGCTCTACGTGCTTGATCGTGCCACCGGCAAACCGCTTACCAAGGTGGTGAACCAGAAAGTCAAAGCCGCGAACATCCCGAACGAGCCTTATTCGCTCACGCAGCCTCGTTCAGTGGGCATGCCGCAGATCGGCGTGCCAAACCTGACCGAGGCGGACATGTGGGGCGCCACCCCGTTCGACCAGCTGATGTGCCGCATCGCCTTCAAGGGCATGCGCTATGAGGGGCTCTACACCGCGCCCGGCACCGACAAGTCGCTCAGCTTCCCGGGATCGCTGGGCGGCATGAACTGGGGCGGGCTGTCCATTGACCCTACCACCAACACGATCTTCGCCAACGACATGCGCCTTGGCCTCTGGATCCAGATGTTACCCCAGACAGCAGAGCAGCAGGCGGTAAGCAACAGCGGCGGCGAGGCGACCAATACCGGCATGGGCAGCGTGCCGATGAAGGGCACGCCTTATTCGGTGACCAAGGATCGCTTCCTTTCGGCGCTGGGAATTCCGTGCCAGGCCCCGCCCTATGGCACGCTGACGGCTATCGACATGAACACCCGCAAGGTGAAGTGGCAGGTCCCAGTCGGCACCGTGCGCGACACTGGCCCGATGGGCATCCGCATGGGCTTGCCGATCCCGATCGGCCTGCCGACGCTGGGCGGTACGCTGGCGACCCAGGGCGGCTTGGTCTTCATCGCCGGAACGCAGGACTATTATCTGCGCGCGTTCAATTCGGCCACCGGCAAGGAGCTGTGGAAGGGCCGCCTGCCCGTCGGCAGCCAAGGTGGGCCGATGACCTACAAATCCCCCACGACCGGCAGGCAGTATATCGTGATCACCGCAGGCGGCGCCCGCCAGTCCGCCGACCGGGGCGACTACGTGGTCGCCTATAGCCTGCCGTAAGCGCTGCGGGGGCGGACGTTTTCGCCCCCGCCCGCACCTCGTCTTCCCGAATTCATTTCATCCGGCGGCATCGGTCCTCCGGTCAGGAGGGGCCATGGCCCATCGTATCCCCATGTTCGCTCTACTGGCAGGTTGCTGCCTGTTGGCCGCAGCCCCTGTAACTTCCGCCCACGCTAAGGAACCCTCGGTTGAGACCGAGCCGGGCAAGGGGGAGCCGGAAATCACCGCAGCGCCCGTTGCCGCAATTGCGCCAATCCCGTTCGAGGAAACCATGACCGGCGACTGGGGCGGCCTGCGCACTCGGCTCAAGGGCAGCGGAATAAGCCTGCGTGCAGACTATGTCTCAGAGACCTTTTCTGCCGTCGACGGCGGGGTCAGGCGCGGCACCGCCTATACCCAGCAGATCCGCGCCGGCATGGATTTCGACATGGGCAAGATCGCCGGATGGTCTGGCGCGATCTTCCACGTCACTCTGAACGACCGGCGCGGCGTGGGTATATCCGCGGATTACGTGGGCAACCGGCTGCCGATCCAGGAAGCCTATGGCGGCCAGTACGTCCGGCTGGGCGAAGTGAGCTACGAACAGAACCTTCTGGATAGCAAGCTCAACCTGCGACTGGGCTACTTCGCGATGGGCAACGACCTTGGCGGCATGGCGCTGGGCTGCAATTTCGTGAACGCGGCGTTCTGCGCCCATCCGCTTTCACTTTCTGGCGACAGTGGCTGGTACAATTATCCCAACGCGCGCTGGGGCGCTGCGATCCGCTACCGGCCGCGCGCCGACATCGCGCTACGAACCGGCATCTATCAGGTGAACCCGGATCTGGGCAACGAAGGCAATGCCTTCCACCCCTTCGCCGGGGGAAGCACCGGCGTGATCCTGCCCTTCGAGGTCGAGTACGATCCCGGCCTGCGCACGGACAGCCGCGTCCTGCCGGGGCACTACAAGGTGGGCGTCTATTATGACACCTCCCGAGCGGCGCGCCTGGGCGGCGGCGAGAAAGTGACCGCCCGTTACGGCGTCTACATCCTCGCCGACCAGATGATCCTGCGCGAGGGAAGCGGCGGCCGTGGCCTCTCCCTGTTCGGCCAGTTCACCGCCAACCCTGAGGCTTCGGCCCAGATCACCCGCTGGTATGCGGCCGGCGTGGTCAAGACCGGGACCTTGCGCGGCCGCGATGCCGATACGCTGGCACTCGGCATCGTCCATGCGCAGTTCGACCCTCGGCTAAGGCGCGCCCATGCCGAGACGGCGGGCATCCTGGAAGGCTATGCCGCCCTGCCCGCCGGTGAAACCGCGATCGAGATGAGCTACGGTTTCCAGGCCCGCCGCTGGCTGAGCATCCGCCCTGACGTACAATACATCATCGAACCGGGGAGCTTCGCCTTTCGCTCCACTCGCAACGCGCTGGCGCTGGGCTGCCAGGTCAGGATGCAGTTCTGACCGGTGCCGGATCGGCGCGGCAGTAGCGCAGGACCGTTTCGACCACCTGATCGCGGCGCCGTGCCGCCGCTTGTTCGCTGGCCGTGTCCACGCCGAAGATCGTGCTGAAGGTATAGCGGTTGGACACGAAATAGAACGCCAGCGCGCTGATCGTCATATGCAGGTCCACGGGATCCAGCCCTTCACGAAAAACCCCTTCCGCCACGCCGCGATCGATCAGCGATCTGGTCTTGGGCAGGACAAGGTCGTTCTTCGCCTCTGCCACCGCCCCGACATTGCGGCCCTGCGCCATGTTCTCGTCCATCACCAGTCGCACCAGTTCGGGGTGGCGGAAATGGTAGTCGAAGGTCAGCGCGGTCAGCCGTTCGAGGGCAACCAGCGGCGGCAGTTCATCCAGCCCCGCATCCAGTTCGGCGGAGCGGATGCCGTTGTAAGCCTGCCTCAGAACGGCAAGATACAGGCCTTCCTTGTTTCCGAAATGATAGTAGATCATTCGCTTCGAGGTTGCCGTCGCCGCTGCGATTTCGTCGACGCGCGCGCCGGCAAAGCCTTTTTCGGCGAATTGGGCGCTGGCGATCTCGATGATCTGCTGCCGGTTGCGTTCGGTAAACTTTTCTCGCATCGCGCCGCTGCTATGGTCATGTCTCCCGGCCGTGGCAAGGCAGGCGCGTTCATCATTTCGTGGGGTCTTTGCGGCACATAAGCCTGCGACCAGTTTCAAAACGGAGATACGAGTGCCGGCGGTTAAGAGCTTCAAGTCCATGCTGATCCTGGCCTTGCCCGTCCTGCTCGGCATTGCCGGGCTGGGCAAGGCCTGCGCCGCAATCGACGAGGCGCCCTCGCCGCAATCCGCCGCTCCAGGCGACGCAGCGGCTGCAAAACCGGCGTCATTGCGCGCGGCCCCGCCTGCGCCAAGGCTCCCTCCAGCGGATCTCGACAAGCTCTATCCTTTCTACATGCCGATGGGAGGCCTGCGGCAACCGGCGATAAAGCTGACCGTCAAATGCGATGCCTCGCGCGCCGCCGGGCGCGAAGTCTATGCGGGCCGCGACGGCGAGTCGCTCTATGGCCGGGCCGAAGGCGGCTACGAATTCATCTATGAAGCGCTTGACTCATCCGGGCGCCCTTGCGTCTATCCCTTCGCGCCGTGGATGCCGCAGATCGTCGGATCGCTTCAGGGCACCCAGTATATCCTGCGCTCGTCGATACCAGGCCAGCGAGTGACCTTCCGCAGCAGCAACGAATGGGCCACCATCGACCTGCGCATGTTCGACATCGGCCAGCAGCGCGTCCATTTCGAAATGCGCGATATCGAACTGGACTTTCCCGGCGCCGTCCAACCGATGGGCGCAGTCCATCTCGAGGCGGTCGGCACGGCCCGTCCCGGACTGCTGACGGCGGTGATCCGCCGGTCCAAGATCTACGGCGGCAAGAATGCGCTGTTCGTACCGGGCGGGCAGACCATGCTTTACATCGAGGACAGCGAACTGGCGGGCAATGTCGGCTCCAACGTCGATCAGGAGCACACCAGCTACATCAACGGCATCCTCGTCTCGCATTTCCGCAACACCAGCTTCCATGGCCAGTTGGCCTGGCAGAACATCGCCAGCGGACACCAGATCAAGGACAAGGCATACCTGCGCATATACGAGAACGTCACTGTCTCAAACCGGCCGAACACCTCGACGCCTTCTGCGATGCCGCTGATCGACGCCTCCTCCTTCGGCTTTACCTGGTCGGACAACCTGCATCTCCAGCGCGTTGCCCCAGCACAGGCGCCGCGTGATGCGCTGATCGATCTACGCAGCGAAATCCTCTACGGCGCGCCCGAGAACTATCCGTGGAACGTGCTGGTGGACGGCAGTTGGCGGATGCCCGCATCGCCGCTGACGGCGCTCGACAAGGTCTACCTTTCGGTCTTCCTGAACACCACGGTCGACAGTTTTCGCACCGAACCCTACGCCATTGCGCTCAGGCCGCAGGGCACCTCGATCGCGCCGGGGACCACCACGGTCGAAGGCAACGAGAATACCACGCGCGCCCAGCAACGCATGGTGTCGCTGGCCTTCAATACCACCGGCCGCTTCAAGCAGGTCTATTCGAACGAGGGCTGGACCTTCACCGATCCCGAATTGCCGGCCGGAGCGGAGTGGGTCACTGACCGAGATGCTTTCATCCGCCATGCGCTGGGGCTGATCGGGCGCTGAGGCCCGTCGCAGGGATGGCATTACCTGCACCGTCCGCTATGCTCGCATTGCCGTAACACCCCTATCGGGCCGAACCTTGATTATGAGCCTGCATATTCTTCTGGTCGAAGATGATCGCCAGCTTCAGCGGCAACTCGTCGCCCAGCTTTCCCAGTTCGGGCACGAGGTTCAGGCCGCAGACGATGGTCGCAAAGCCCTGGTCCTGCTTGGTCAGCACGCCTTCGACATTCTGATCCTGGACTGGATGCTGCCCCACCTCGACGGCATCGACCTTTTGCGCCAGCTGCGCGAAAGCGGCATGAACGTGCCGGTCCTCATGCTCACCGCGCTGGGTCAGATTCCAGACAAGCTCGAAGGTTTCGAGGCTGGCGCCGACGACTATGTCGTCAAGCCGGTCGACGCCCTCGAACTGAACGCTCGGCTGCACGCCCTGCTGCGCGCCCGCCGCGTCACGGAACAGCCGACCGATACCGTGAGCGCGGGTGATATCCTCGTCAGCCCGACGCGGGTGCTGGCGTGGCGTGGGGGACAAGCGCTCAACCTGTCACGCACCGAATTCAACCTGCTCCTCGAACTGGTGCGCGCGGACGGGCAGGTCGTCACGCGGGCGATGCTGATAGAACGCATCTGGGGCCATGATTTCGTTCCGACGACCAATATCATCGATTCCCACGTCAAGCATCTGCGCGCGAAGCTGATCCAGCACGGTGACGATCCGATCGGGACCGTGCGTGGGATCGGCTATCAATTGCGCGCATGATTGGCACTGCAAGGTCGCTTCGCGGGCTAACCATCGCCTTCCTGTGCCTGTTCCTGACGGTCACCACTCTCGCCGGGCTAGGCACGTTCTTCGCGACGCTGTCGATGATCAACGTGCTGGTGGACAAGCGCATCGCTTTCGAGAGCGCTGAACTGGCCCCCACCGGCACCGGCCTTTCTCGAGGTGAACTCGTCCGGCGGATAAGGGAACTGACCAGCCAGCGCGATACCGGTGACCTAGGCCTGCTGCTGACGGATGCACAGGGGCGCACGATTATCGGAAACACCCGGTTTTCCCGCGAATTGCCCTCAGGATTCTCTTCGCTCAACCGGCAGGACCGCATTGAAGGTCTTAGCGCCGGCCGTGTCTTCGTGCGCGATCTTCACGGCGGAATGCGCCTTGCCGTATTTGCCGAGACCGAGCCGATCGACGACTATTTTTCTGCCCGAAAGCTCATCTACATCACCGGGTTCGGCGCAATCGTGCTAGTCGTGCTGATAGGCCTGCTATTGTTCCGCAGGCTGATCGGCCAGCGGATCGAGGCAATGCGCACCACCGTGGAATCGATTATCGACGGCGACCTTTCGCAGCGCGTTCCGGTCGTCGGTGACGGCGGGGAGTTCGATCAGCAGGCAGCCGCGTTCAATCGAATGCTTGACCGCATCGGCCAGTTGATGGCTGAGGTTCGTAATGTTTCCAATGATATATCGCACGAACTTCGCACACCACTTGCAAGGCTGCGTAACGAATTGGCCCTGTTGGAACAGCGCGGCGACGCTGAATCGCTGCGCGACCAACTCGCGCTGGCCACCGCTCAGGCCGACGACCTGCTGGGCATGTTCGGCGCTTTGCTGCGCATCGCCGAAATTGAGAGCGGCGCCCGCCGTGCGGGTTTCCGCTCATTGGACTTCGACGCGCTGATCGCGGACATCGCCGACATGGTGCGCCCCTTGGCCGAGGACGAGAACCAGCGGTTGATTGTCGGCCCATGCAATGGGGGCACCCTGGTCGGGGATCGTCAACTGCTGTCCCAGTTGCTTCACAACCTGCTCGAGAACGCCCTGAGGCACGGCCCGGAAGGAACCACGGTACGGATTAGCGCGGAGCGAGGTGACCATGGTGTAGTCCTGATAGTGACGGACGATGGTCCCGGCATTTCGCAAGATCAACGCGCACTGGTGCTGCGCAGGTTCGGAAGGATAGGGCGTAGGGGCAGTGGTCACGGGCTGGGTCTGCCGCTGGCCGGTGCCATCGCCCGCCTTCATCGCGGAACCCTGGCGCTGGGCGATGCCGGGCCTGAAGGCGGCGTCAAAGTCACCGTCGTGCTGCCGGCCTGACACGAAAAAACGGCGTGACGCGGGGGAGCGTCACGCCGATCAGTTTTGCGATCTTGCGGCGACCTGAACTGTTCCCCCATCGAAAGGGAACATTTCTCCGCATGACCGCATTTCCGGGACCGCCAGCCCCGTTAAGGTGGCCGGCGGCGGGGGGAAAGCGGTTAGAACTGGACGCTGGCGTCGAGGCCGAAAGTGCGCGGCGCGTTGAAGTTGCCGTAGTCGCCCAGGATGTTGTTGACGCTGCCGGTCGACACGCTGGTGGTCGGCGCGCCCGGCAGACTGTTCGACGGATCGCGGCGGAAGACATACTGCTCGTTGAACAGGTTGCGCCCCCACACGCCCAGCGTCAGCTTGTGGTCGCCCACGCCGATGTCAGCCAGCGAGATGCGTCCGTTGAAGATCAGCGAAGCGTCGTTCTTGGTGCCGAACTGGTCGAAGGCCTGCGTTGCCTGCGAATAGTTGCCGTCGATGTGGAACTTCAGCGTGGTGTCATCCTGACCGATCGGCAGCGCATAGTCGATCGAGCCGCTGGCCGCATTGCGCGGGGTGAACACGATGTAGAAACGCTGGTCGACAGTGGTCGAGGCCCCGTTGGTGCCGGTGTAGGTGATCGGTACCAAGGGGATCTTGGTGTAGGTGTAGGCGTAGGATGCGTTAAGCGTTAGGCCTTCGACCGGGTTCACAGTCAGGTCCGCCTCGACACCGCGGATCTTGGTGGTGCCGGGCGCGTTGATCGTGACCAGGTTGTTGTAGTTCGAGCCGTTGAACGACTGGATCGAGCTGATGTCGACCTGGCTGTTTTTACGGTCCATCATGTAGCCGGCGAGGTTGAAGCGGGCGCGGTGGTTCCAGAAATCGCTCTTCAGACCAACTTCGTAGGACTTCACGTCTTCAGGGTTGAACGCCTGGTAGTTGGCCGTGCGCGAGCTGGCACCGCCGGCGCGGTAGCCCGTGGCGTACTTAGCATAGACGTGCAGATCGTCGGTCGCGTCATAGGCCAGCGTGGCCATCGGATTGAAGCGGTTCCAGCTTTCATCCAGCGGAGTATAGCCGGCTGCGTTCGCCTTGGCCGTCTCGACATCGTAGTTCACGTTGCGCGAGAAGTGCAGCACGCCGCGCTTCTTGTCGTGCGTGTAGCGGCCGCCGACGGTAAGATGGATCTTGTCGGTGGCGTTCCAGGTGGCCTGGCCATAGGCCGAGTAGCTCTTCGACCACACTTCCGAAGCACGGTCGATCGAGCGGCAGCCGATCTCGGAGCCGAACCCGCCCGAACCCGTGCAGGAGTTGAGGATCGTGTAAACCGCCTGGCCGGCGCTGTTGAGGTACACGCCATTGGAGTTCGGCGTTGCCGCATCGTCGCTCACGTGTTCGTTGAAGTAGTACAAACCGGCGACGTAGTCGACGGTGCCGACAGTGCCGACAGCCTGGAGTTCCTGGCTGAACTGGCGCTGGCGCAGGTCGGCAAGGCTGTAGCGGCTGAAGGCGCAGGGCGCGGCGGCCGTGCAGGCGGCGGTCAGGTTGACCACGGGTACGCGGTGCGCGCCGCCGCTGTTGTCCCATTGCGTTGCTTCGACACCGCGCCAAGCGGTGATCGCGCGCAGCTCGATCTCGGGTGAGACGGTCCACTTGAGCGAGTTGGTGAAGCCGTGGGTCTTGTCGACGCTGACCTGCTGCGGCACGCCGATGTCGGCAACCTTCATGCGCGTCTTGCCGTTGATGACCACCGCCGGCGTGAGCGACTTCACGGTGCCCGTGAGGTTGGTGTACTGGGTGCCCGGCAGGGTGCAGGCGGCGCTGGCGGCCTGGGTTCCGGCGACGCAGCCATTGGGGTTGTAGTTCAGCAGCTGGCTGTAGAACGGCGTATTGGCATCACGCGCGACATCGTAGGAGAAGTCGTCGGTGATGCTGCTGGTCGGCTGCCAGCGCACGGCCACGCGGCCACCCTTGCGGTGGTACTGGTTGAAGCCGGCCTGGCCTGCGAGCGGGTTCTTGGTGGTCGGATCCTGGTGCTGCAGCACGCCGTCCAGCTTAACGCTGAAGCCGGCGAACTTGGGCAGGTCGAGGTGGATGTCGCCGGTATAGGCGCCGTAATTGCCGAAACCGCCACCGGCGCGCCCGCCGAACTCGCCGGTCGGGGCCTTGCTGACGATGCTCAGGGCGCCGCCTTCGGTATTCCGGCCGAACAGCGTGCCCTGCGGACCCTTGAGCACTTCGACGCGCTCAACATCGAACAGCGCAGCGTTGAGGCCATGCTGGCGGCCAAGATATACGCCGTCGACATAGATCCCCACGCCCTGCTCGCGGGCGGGCTGATTGGCGTCAAGCGGCACGATGCCGCGAATGCCGATGGTCAGCGCGCTCTGGCGAGCTTCGAACGTGGCGATGCGCAGCGAGGGAATGGCGCCGTCGGCAAGGTCGTAGAGGCTCTGGACGTGACGGTCCTTGAGCGTTTCGGTGTTCATGACCGCCATTGCGATCGGGGTTTCCTGAAGGTTCGTCTCACGCTTGGTCGCGGTGACGACGATATCGCCCAGTCCCAGATCCGCGGCATCTTCGGCAGCTGCCGGAGCCTCGGCGAACGCACTTGTCGAGGCCATGCTCGCAAGCACCGACCCGGCGAGAAGCGCCGCGCGGACAGTTTTGTTTAACATGATGAAAACACACCCTTTTAGAAACATTTTTGCTCTGCAAGGGCGCTGTTATGGCAACAACAAGACAGTTAGATTTAGGTTTGAAGACACCGTCGTCACCCGGTCTTCATGTTCATATCATTTTCGCGATAAATTATTAGATTTGCTCACTTAAATCACGCTGAGAGGCGCAAATAATTTGTTCCCGGCGTGAAAAAATTTTGGGCATGGCAAAAAGGCCGGGATCCGGCAGCGCAAGGGCCGCATCGGACTGCAATACGGCAAGCTGCAGCGTTCAGCCGAACAGCATAAGCGCAGCCAGAAACACCATCAGGGCCACAAGGCTCATAGCGCACAGCATGCCCAGCGGGCAGGCGTGGATGCTCGGGTCGTACCTCTCCATAAACCGACTCTCCGTCGACTTTTGTTATCGAGCCAAATTACGCCTCCCGTCGCCTTCCGGCAAGCCGCCCCACCGATATCTGCGCCGGGACCCATTTCCCGTTTTCGGACCTTCCACCGGCCTGAATGCGCGGCGCCGGGACCACGCACCTGCACAATGATCTTGACGCCATGCCCGGCTGGCGCGATCAGCCGCGCTGATGGTTGAAAATCCCCCCCCGCAAGACCGCGAAAACGAACCCTCCGGCTCCGGGCGCCGCGCGCTGAGTGGCAGGACCAAGGCAATCGTCATTGTCGTTGCGATCGTCGCGCTTGTCGCTGCCGGGCTCTGGTACTGGCGGCACAAGACCTACGGCCAGTACTTCGAGGAAACCGACGACGCCCAGATTCGCGCCGATGCGGTAGCCATCGCGCCGAAAGTCAGCGGCTATGTCACTGAGGTACTGGTGGACGACAACCAGGACGTAAAGCAGGGCGAGGCGCTGGCCCGGATCGATCCGGGTGATTACGACGCGAAGGTCGCGCAGGCCCGCGCCCAGATCGCGCAGGCCGTAGCCGGCGCGGAGAATGCCCGCGCAGGCATGGCCGAGCAGCAGGCCGCCATCGCACAGGCGCAGGCGCAGCTTGCCGCCGCGCGCGCCAAGGCGGCCCACGACGCCGCCGAAGTGGCCCGCTACGCTCCCCTCGCTGCCAGCGGCGCCGAAACCCGCCAGCAGTTGGACCAGTTGCGCCTTGCCGCTGCTGAATCCGCGCAGCAACTGCGCCAGCAGCAGGCCGCGCTGGAGATGCAGAAGCGTCATGTGGCAGCGATAGAGGCGCAGGTTCGTCAGGCGGAGGCGCAAGGGCAAGGCGCCCGCGCCCAACTCGACGCCGCGGGGATCGACTTGTCCGCCACCAGGCTGACAGCGCCCATCGCCGGGCGCATCGGCGACAAGACAGTGCGTATCGGCCAGTTCGTGCAGGCCGGCACCCGGCTGATGTCGGTCGTGCCGCTGAGCAAGCTTTACGTCGTCGCCAACTTCAAGGAAACACAGCTCGCGCTGATGCGCCCCGGCCAGCCCGCCAAGATTTCCGTCGACGCACTTTCGGGCGTCGAAGTGGATGGACGGGTCGCCAGCGTATCTCCGGGTACGGGCGCGCAGTTTTCCATCCTGCCGCCTGAGAACGCGACGGGCAACTTCACCAAGATCGTCCAGCGCGTACCCGTGCGCCTTGTCATCGAGGCCCCGGCCTCGGCGCGCAAGGTGCTGCTGCCGGGCCTTTCGGTGAAGGTCACCGTCGACACCCGCAGCGCCAAAGACGAACTGCAACGCATCGAGGACGACCAGGAGCGGCTCGAAGCGAAGGCTCGCTGACCGTGGCAAGCGCCGCTCTCCCCGGCAATCCGCCGCGCCCCGAGCGGGCCGATCTCAGCGCCTGGCTGGCGGTGGCGGCAGGCACGCTGGGCGCGCTGATGGCGACGCTCGACATCTCGATCGTCAATTCCGCCTTGCCCACAATTCAGGGCGAGATCGGCGCGACCGGCACCGAAGGCGCCTGGGTGGCGACGTCCTACCTCGTCGCCGAGATCATCATCATTCCGCTATCCGCCTGGCTGGAGCGGCTGCTGGGACTGCGCACTTTCCTGCTGATCGCGGTTACCCTGTTCACCGGCTTCTCGATCCTGTGCGGCTTCGCAAATTCGCTGACGATCATGATAATCGGCCGCGTCGGCCAAGGGATCACGGGCGGTGCGATGATCCCCACCGCGCAGACCATCATCGCCCAGCGCCTGCCCCGCAGCCAGCAATCCATCGGCACTGCCGCGTTCGGCGTCGTCGCTATCCTTGGCCCGCTGATCGGCCCGCTGGTAGGCGGGTGGCTGGCCGAAAACCTGAGCTGGCACTACGCCTTCTTCCTCAACGTGCCGATATCGATCATCCTCATCACCCTGCTGGTGGTCGGCCTGCCGCATCAGCCCTCCAAGCTGCACCTGCTGCGCGAGGCGGACTGGGTGGGCATCGTCGGCCTCGCGCTCGGCATGGGCGGGCTCACGGTGTTCCTGGAAGAAGGCGCGCGAGAAGAATGGTTCGCTTCGTCGTTGATCCAGGCGATGGCGGCGACCAGCCTGTTCGGGTTTCTACTGCTGTTCTACGGCCAGTTCACCGCGCGGCGCCCGGTCATCAAGCTCAGCCTCCTGCTTGACCGGCAGTTCGGGTCGGTGGCGCTGATGGGCATGGCGCTGGGCGTGGTGCTTTACGGCACGTCCTATGCGATCCCTCAGTTCCTCGCCGCGATCGCCGATTACAATGCGCTGCAATCGGGCAAGGTCGTGCTGCTTTCCGGCATTCCAAGCATTCTGCTGATGCCGTTCGTACCTTTGCTGCTCAAGCACCTCGATATCCGCATCGCAGTGGCCTTCGGCATGGGCATCATGGGTTTGTCCGCCTGGATGGAATCAGGGCTGACGCTCGATTCGACCGGCGCGGAATTCACGGATTCCCAGCTCATGCGCGGTATCGGCCAGATCATGGGCATGTTGTTCCTGAGCCAGGCGGTGGTCCAGTCGGTCCCGCCGGAGGACGCGGGCGATGCCTCGGGCCTGTTCAACTCCATGCGCAATCTGGGCGGCAGCTTTGCCCTGGCGGGCATATCCATCCTCCAGCAAAACCGCGTCTGGCTGCATTCGCGCCGAATGGAGGAAACGCTCAACGCCAATTCGCCGGACGTGCAGGGCTACGTCACCGGCCTGGGGCAGGCGATCGGGAGCCCCGACGCCGGCATCCGCCTGCTCGGCCAGCAAATTCAGGGACAGGCGCTTGTCATGACCTACAACGACATCTTTTTCGTGATGAGCATGGTGACGATCTGCGTCATCCCGCTCGTGCTGTTCCTGCGGCCGTTGCCGCGCAATGCCTCGATGGCGGGGATGCACTGATGCGGCGCGCCTTCGTACTCCTGACGGCGACTTGCGTGGCTGCCTGCACTTCCGGCCCCGACTATGCCGGACCGCCTGAAGTCGGGTCCGCAGCGGCGACCCGCGGCACTTTCGTGCGTGCGGACGACCCTGCGCTTGCCGCTGGCCCCGGCCTCTCGCGCTGGTGGGAAACGCTGGACGACGCCGCGCTGAACCGCCTCGTAGACGAGGCCCTCAGCGGCAGCCCCAGCATCGAAGCGGCGCAGGCACATATCCGCGAAGCGCGCGCAAAGCTGGAACAGGGCCGCGCCAACCTGCTGCCCACCGCATCGGCGACCGGCATGTACGTCCACGCACGCCTGCCCGGTTCAGGCCTAGGCGCGCTGGGCGGCGGCGATTCGTCTGACGGCGGGGAAGGCGAATCCTCCTCCGGCAGTTCCAACGCGCTCAACTTCTACAACGTGGGCGCCAGCGTCTCGTGGGAGCCGGACCTGTTCGGCGGAAAGCAGCGCGGCGTCGAAGCGGCGCGCGATACGCTGGACCAGCGGTACGCAGACCTTGCCGACGCCCAGGTCTCGTTGAGCGCGCAGGTCGCGCAGTCTTACGTCAACCTGAGGGACGTCGAGGAACGCGCCCGCCTCAACGCGCGGTCGAGCGAACTGCAGCGCCGCGCGCTGGACCTGTCGCACCAGCGCCTTGCGGCAGGCACCGCCTCCAGGCTGCAGGTGGAGCGGCTGCAGGCCGAACTGGCGTCGACCGATGCGCAGAATATCCCGCTCACCGCCCAGATCGCGATCTACAAGGACGCGCTGGCGGTACTGACCGGCCGCGCACCGGGAGAACTGGACGCCGTGCTGGAGGCCAGCGCGCCGGTTCCCCTACCTCCTGCCTCGGTCCCGATCGGCGATCCGGCCACGCTGATCGCGCATCGCCCCGACGTGCGCTCGGCCGAACGTGCGCTGGCGGCCAGCACGGCGAACATCGGTGTGAAGAAAGCCCAGGCAATGCCCGGCATCAAGTTCTCCGGCATTCTTGGCCTTGGCGGCACCGAGCCGGGCGACGTGCTCGATCCGGGCAACCTTGCCGCGCTGCTGATGCCGCAGCTCAGCTGGCCGGTCCTCGATTTCGGCCGCAGCCGCAGCACCGTGCGCGAGGCCGAGGCCCAGCGTGACGGGGCGCAGGCGCAGTACCGCCAGTCGGTCCTCGCCGCGCTTCAGGATGCCGAGGACAGTCTGGCCCGCTTCGGTGCGACCCGCCGCCAGCTTGCCCAGTTGACGGGCGCAGAGCAGAGTGCGGCGCGCGCTGCCGGGCTTAACCGGCAACGCTTCGCTGCGGGCACCTCAAGCCTGATCGACCAGCTGGACATCGAGCGGCAGCAGCTTTCCGCCGCGATTGCCGCGGCGCAGGCCCGCGCGCAGCTGACGATCGACTATATCGCGGTGCAAAAAGCCCTGGGCTTGGGCTGGAGCGACGAGCGAGGCCAGCAACCCGCCAGCTAGGCAGCAAGCCGCTGGTCGAACTCCTGCCGCGCTTCCTCCACCTGATCAAGATTGACCACGGTCCAGTTATACAGCGCCTTGAAGGGCACCTGCAGCGACCGGCCGAGCGGCGAAATCTCGTACTCGACAGCCACTGGCGAGGCGGGGATGACGCGCCGCGTAAGCAGGCCGTTGCGCTCCAGACGGCGCAGGCACTGCGTCAGCGCCTTCTGGGTTACGCCCTCAAGGTGGCGCTTGATCGAATTGAACCGCATCGGCCCCGGATCAAGGACCGCCAGCACCATCATCGACCATTTGTCGGCAAGCTGGTCGAACAGCAGACGGCTTGGGCAATCGACGACGAAACTTTGACATTCGGCCATGTGGTATCCTCCGGTATACCTGGGCGATCCAGGGTGCCTCATTGACGTCAGGTATCCAAGATATACCTAGTGCGCCTGCGCTGCAATGGAGACCATCCGCATGACCGCTTCTGCCACCGACATCCTGTTTCGTCCGTTTCGTATCGGGTCGCTCGAACTGCCCAACCGCATCGTAATGGCGCCGATGACCCGTTCCATCACGGACCAGGGCGTGCCCGTTGCCGCCAATGCCGACTACTACCGCCGCCGCGCCGAAGGCGGCGTGGGCCTGATTCTGTCCGAGGGCACGGTGGTGGACCGCCCCGCCTCGCGCAACGATGCGGGTATCCCCTTCTTCCACGGCGATGCCGCACTGGCGGGCTGGAAAGGCGTGATCGACGCCGTCCACGGCGCTGGTGGCCGCATGGGCCCGCAGCTTTGGCACACCGGCGCGGTCAAGAGCTTCATGACCGAATGGACCCCCGAAACGCCGGTGGAAAGCCCCTCGGGCCTTGACGCGCCGGGCGCGCCGCGCGGGTTGGCCATGGACGATGCGGCCATTGCCGACACCATCGCCGCCTTCGCGCGCGCGGCCGCCGATGCCAAGCGCCTGGGTTTCGATACCATCGAACTGCACGGCGCGCATGGCTATCTCATCGACCAGTTCTTTTGGGCGGGCACCAATCTGCGCACCGACCGCTACGGCGGTCCCACCCTGCGCGAGCGTTCGCGCTTCGCGGCGGAAATCGTCGCGGCGGTCCGGGCGGCGGTGGGCCCCGACTTCCCGATCATCCTGCGGGTGAGCCAGTGGAAGCAGCAGGACTACGAGGCGCGTCTTGCCGAAACCCCCGAACTGATGGCTGACTGGCTGCAACCGCTGGTCGATGCCGGTGTGAGCGTGCTGCACTGCTCGCAGCGCCGCTTCTGGGAGCCGGAATTTCCCGAAATCGATGGCGACAAGGGCCTGAACTTCGCGGGCTGGGCCAAGAAGCTGACGGGCGCCGCGACGATCAGTGTCGGATCGGTGGGCCTGTCGGGCGATTTCATGGCCGCGTTCGGCGGAGAAAGCTCCACCTCGACCGGCCTCGACGGCCTGATCGAACGTATGGAGCGCGACGAATTCGACCTCATTGCGGTTGGCCGCGCCCTCATCAGCGACCCGCAGTGGTCCGCCAAGGTCCGCGCAGGTGACGGCGCGGATCTCAAGGGCTTCGACGCTTCCGCCCTCGCCGAACTGGTCTGACAGCGGGTGAATGAACGGGTCGGGAAGCGGAAAAACTCCGCTCCCCGGCCTTGTTTCGTCAGAAGTCCACGGTCAGTCCGGTGAAGAACGTGCGCCCATAGACGTCATACGTCGATGGGAAGGTATTGGCCTGTTCCTGGTTGTCGCCCAGGATCGGCGGCTTGCGGTTGAACATGTTGTTCATGCCGACATTCCAGGTGAACCGCTTGGCGATGTCGAAGCTGGCGGTCAGGTCGAAGTAGTCATAGGCCTTGATCTTCTCGACGGTGTAGACGGTCGAGGGATCGTCGTCCTTGACCGACGAGAGATGCCGCCAGGCGAGCGAAAGCGTGGCGCCTTCGGTTGCCCATGTCACGCGGCTGTTGAGGCGCCACTTGGCATAGACGTTGCCGCACAGCAGCCCGAAGCTGCCCTTGCAATCGACCGTGAGATCCGACAGCGCCGCGATCGGCTTGAAGGTCCAGCCCAACAGACGGGTGCCTGATACGCGCAGGTTCAGCTTGCTCTCGTTATTCGTGCCGAACGCCAGTGGAACAGTATACTGCGCGTCGAAGTCGATGCCGTCGGTCTTCACGCCGCCCGAGTTGGTCAGGTTGTCGACCGCGCCGGTGATCGTGTAGCTGTTGGCATCGCGCGGCAGCAGCGAGCAGTAGCTGGTATCGTAACCGCCGAAGCAGGCATTGATGATGTTCGCCGTGCCTGCCGCGGTGATGAAATTGTCGATCTTGATGTGGTAGTAGTCGATTGTGAGCGACAGGCCCGGGATCGCTCGCGGCTGCAGGACGGCACCGAACGTATAGGTGTTCGCAGTTTCTTCACGCAGGTTGGGGTTGCCGCCGTTCAGGCTGTCGATCTGCGTGTCGCCGCCGTTATATGCGGTTCCGACGTAGTTCGCCGGAACACCGGACGCGACGCAGGCTGCCACCAGAGAGGCATTGTCAGCCGCCCCGGCAACGGCGCAGGGGTCCGACGCGGTCTCGAAGTTCTGGGCGCTGCCGCTGTAGAGGTCGTTGACGGTAGGTGCACGCACGGCGCGAGAGAACTGGCCGCGCAGGCTGATATCCTTGATCGGTGCCCAGACCAGACCGGCCGAGAACGTACCGACCGACTTTGCCGCCGTCGAGTAGTAGGAATACCGCGCCGCTCCGTTGAAATCGAGCCGGTCGATAAAGGGGCGGTCGGCCAAGAGCGGGACGTTGATCTCGGCGAACAGTTCCTTGACGTTATAACCGCCCGAGGTCGGCTCCGAGGCGTTGAACCCGATCACATCGCCCGATGCCAGGGCGGCGTCCGGGTTGAACGAGCCGTGCTCACTGCGGTATTCCGCGCCGATCGCGAGGCCGGCGTAACCTGCGCCAAGGTCGAACAGACTGTCGTTGGTGATCGCGCCGCTGACGACCTTCTCGGTGATGGTTGAGCGGTTCATCGTGTCGATCGAGATGAAATCCGCCGCAGCCTGGCTGATGTTGCCCGCGCCGAAGATATTCAGCGGCACGCAGCCATTGCTGGTGTCCGAGCAGACGAGGCTGCCGGCACTGTCGTAGGTCGTCAGCAGAGCCTGCTGCACGGCGCTGGCCGATACATTGCCCTGCTGCCGCTCGACGCGCCTGGTGCGCGAGAAGCTGCCGTAGATGTCGTAGCTCCAGTCTCCGTCGATAGTCCCGCGCGCGCCCAGCACGCCGCGATAGGCCTTGCTGTCCACCTTGGAGATGCGCGGCCCCACTTCGCTCAGGCGGCGATACACGGAAGCCGAGGTAAACCCGTCGCCATCGGTATCGTAGCCCGAAAGCAGCGACTGGCTGCCGGCGCTGAGGAACGAGGAATCGGTGTCGAGCGAGAACGTCCCCGTCAGCGGCGTCGGCGCCAGCTGGTTGGCAACGCGGTTGTGAACATACTGTCCCTCGGCATAAAGGGTCAGGTGGTCGCTGACGTCGAAGTGCGCCTGCCCGGACAGCAGTTCCCGCTTCTGCGGGACCTGGAGATAATTGTCGGGCGCGTAGTTGTAGGCGTCCGTGGTGCTATCGTAGGCCGAATAGCTGCCATCCTGCGCGAACTTGTAGCGATTGCCTCCCACTGCGATCGCGCCTTGCGGGATAGAACTGGAGCCGCCGGCGGAAAGGCCGCCCTCGCCGTCGTCGGTCTGGGCGACGGAGGTGTAGCTGCGCGCCGACTGCAGGACCGATTTTCGCTTCATGTAATCGCCGTAAAGCGTGATGTTGCCCCGGCCGTC
The DNA here is from genome assembly GCF_000876675.2 of Novosphingobium sp. P6W. Classification (GTDB taxonomy): domain Bacteria; phylum Pseudomonadota; class Alphaproteobacteria; order Sphingomonadales; family Sphingomonadaceae; genus Novosphingobium. The sequence continues at coordinate 2,112,098 of NZ_CP030353.1, read as the reverse complement.
CGCGAAGTTCTTACCGACCAGCAGGCCGCCGGTAAACTGCGGGCCGTCGCCGGAATTGGTGATCCGGTAGTTGCCGTTGGCCTGGATTCCTTCGAAGTCCTGCTTGGTCACGAAGTTGATGACGCCGCTGACCGCATCCGAACCGTAAACGGCGGACTTGCCGCCCGTCACCACGTCGACGCGCTCGATCAGCGCGGTCGGGATCGTGTTGAGGTCGACGATCTGGTTGGTGTCGTAGGACACGTAGCGGCGGCCGTTGACCAGCACCAGGGTGCGCGCGGAGCCGAGGCCGCGCAGGTCGGCCGTGGCGACGCCGTCGCCCGGGTTGTTGGACGCGCCGGTAGCGCCGGGAAGGATCTGCGGCAGGTCCTTGAGGATGTTCTCCACGTTGACCTGCCCGGTCAGCTTCAATTCCTTCTCGCTCAGCGCCATGATCGGGGCGGCCTGTTCGAGGTTGGCATTGGTCAGGCGAGAACCGGTCACGACGATGGCCTCGCCCTCGTCAGTATCGGCTTCCTGGGCCTGGGCGATGCAGGGAAGGCCCATGAGCAGGGTGGACGCCAGCAGCAGGCGCTTCATTTCGGATGTCATTGATGCTCCTTTCGCGGATTCCGGCGGGACCGAAGTCCACAGCGCCGGAAGCAGGCGGCGGCGTTTGCCCCCGCGAGCATCTAACTGTCATCCTTTATTCAATAAACTGACGCACAACTAGAGTTGTCCGTTGCATTTCAACAACAAATATTTCGTGTATTGACAATTTCACGAAATATATATGAAACATATTTCTTAACAATTCAGTTTACTTAATGCTATAATAAAATTGTATATATCAATGATATTGATCTAAATATCACAACATTTATTTTAATAATTTACCAGATCCAAGAAACACCTCCAACAAACCAATCAGCATTCAAGCGACCGCCTCGCCCCAGGTCGTGGTCATTTCTCGGCGCCCAATTTCTGCCATCACTTGTGCCACATCGCTGTCACGTGGCAGGCTTAACCATGGAAGCGATACCTCTGGGGGGAACCGGTTCCATGAATGCCAGCGTCGCGGTCAGTAAATATGAACGCCCTGACCTGGAGGGCGGCCTAGGCCTTGCCGGCCAGTTGGGCTTTGGCGCAGCGATCCTCGCCGCCATCGCCTATGTCGCCTACAGCGTATACGTGGACGCCAATGCGGCGGGCGTGTCCGCGATGGCTTTCCTGCCCTTCGCCTTGTTGTTCATCGCCCTGCTCATCGCGCTGGGCTTTGAATTCGTGAACGGCTTCCACGATACAGCCAACGCCGTCGCCACGGTGATCTATACCAACGCCATGCCCGCCAATGTCGCGGTGGTATGGTCCGGTTTCTTCAACTTCGTGGGCGTACTTCTGTCCAGCGGCGCGGTGGCATTCGGCATCGTATCACTGCTGCCGGTGGAACTGATCCTGCAGGTCGGCTCCAGCGCTGGCTTCGCGATGGTCTTCGCCCTGCTGATCGCCGCGATCATGTGGAACCTCGCCACCTGGTGGCTGGGCATTCCCTCTTCCAGTTCGCACACGCTGATCGGCTCCATCATCGGTGTCGGCGTCGCCAATGCGATGATGCATGGCAAGAGCGGCACCGCCGGCGTGGATTGGACCAAGGCCAGCGAAATCGGCCAGGCCCTGCTCATCTCCCCGCTGGTCGGTTTCGGCGTGGCAGCCCTGCTGTTCCTCGCCATGAAGGTACTGATCCGCAACAAGGAACTGTATCAGGAACCCAAGAACGGCGTGCCGCCGCCGCTGTGGATCCGCGCCCTGCTGATCTTCACCTGCACCGGCGTCAGCTTCGCACACGGCTCGAACGACGGACAGAAGGGCATGGGCCTCATCATGCTCATCCTGATCGGGACCGTGCCGACCGCCTATGCGCTCAACCGTGCGGTTCCCGCCAGCTACACGCAGGAATTCCACATCGGCGCCGACGCCGCCTATGCCGCCCTCGGCGGCGCCCCTGCCACTAATCCGACCTTTCAGCCCGCTGCGGCGCGCATCGCCGTGACCAGCTACATCGCCGACAAGAACCATCAGGCTTCCACTGCCCCGGCACTGGCCGCCTTGATCAAGGACATCGACCGCCAGGTCGACGAATACGGATCGCTCGCGAAGGTCCCGGCTTCCGCCAGCGAGAACGTGCGCAACGACATGTACCTCGCCTCGGAAGGCATCAAGCGCCTTGCCAAGGACAAGGCCGCCAACCTGAACGAAGGTCAGGTCGAGGCGATCAACGGCTTCAAGAAATCGCTCGACGCCGGCACCCGCTTCATCCCGACCTGGGTGAAGGTCGCCGTTGCTTTCGCTCTGGGCCTCGGCACCATGGTGGGCTGGAAGCGGATCGTCGTTACGGTGGGCGAAAAGATCGGCAAGTCGCACCTCACTTATGCGCAGGGTGCATCGGCTGAACTGGTGGCAATGGGCACGATCTTCGCCGCCGACCACCTGGGCCTGCCGGTATCCACCACTCACGTCCTGTCTTCGGGCGTGGCAGGTACGATGGCCGCCAACGGCTCGGGCCTGCAGATGAGCACGGTGCGCAACATGCTGATGGCGTGGGTGCTGACGCTGCCAGTGTCGATCCTGCTGGCCGGCGGGCTTTACGCCCTGTTCTCGATGTTCTTCTGACGGCGCGGGAGGGAAATACGGGCGAACGGCACATTCCTTCCCCCTCGGAAAACGGTCACGGGACCGGCGCCATTTTCGGCGCCGGTCCCGGCCTCGTCTGGGGTCTGGACTTCGCGCCCGGCGGCGCACACGAACCCGCGTCCTGCGACGGTGATCAGGATGACAGGTTCCGCTGGCTACATTTCAACCTGGCCGACCACGGTACCCGCGTCTGGATCGAGCAAGCAGCCGCTCTGCCCGCCGGCGCGCGCGAACTGTTGCTTTCTCCCGACTCGCACCAGCGCGCGCTGGTGGATGGCGGCGCGGTGTGCTGCATCCTCCATGATTTCGAGCGTGACTTCGACGTTCGCGACACTGCCCGTATCGGCGCGCTGCGAGTGGCGATACTGCCCGACCTGATCGTGACCGCGCGGCGCCATCCGCTGGGGTCCGCCGACATCGTCAGCCAGCGCATCCGCGACGGCGCACGGGTCGACGGCCCCGCCAGCGCACTGGACGTACTGATCGGCAGCCTGAGCCAGAACATCGACATCGTGATCCGCCGTCTCTCTGCCGACGTGCAAACAGCGGAGGACGCTTTTCTCGACGGTCATCACCCGCCGACGAGCCGCAACCTTCTCGACATCCGCCGCCGCCTTGCGCAGATCCACCGGATGCTTGACGGCGCGCAGCGGGTCTTCCGCCGTCTGGAGCAGGACGACGACCTGCCCGAAGCCCTGCAATCAACGGTGGAGAAGCTGTCACAGCGGTTACAGGGCCTCGATGCGGATGCACTCGGGGTACAGGGGCAACTGCGCCTCCTGCGCGACGAGCTGGATTTGCAGTCCAACCAGCGGACCAACCAGAACCTCTACGTCCTGTCACTCATGACCGCGCTTATGTTGCCCGCTACGCTGGTGACGGGGCTGTTCGGAATGAACACGGGAGGCCTGCCCTTCACCGGGCCCGAAGGCACGATCGCCGCCGGCGCCGTTGCGGCGGGCACTGCACTGGCGACCTATCTGTTCCTCAGGAGCAAGGGCTTCTTTCCGTGAGGTACGGATTCGGGGCACTGGCGACCTATCTGTTCCTCAGGAGCAATGGCTTCTTTCCGTGAGGTACGGATTCGGGGGAGGCAGAATCTGCGCCTGACCAAGCCGCGTCTTGCTTCACGGCCTGCCATGTGGACGCCGGAGGCGCTGCGCCCGGCCAGCGGTTTGACGCAGGCCGCTGCCGCCGCTACCGCGAAGGCCATGATCGCCCTGCTGTCCCCCGCCAAGACGCTCGACTTCGAGCGCCCGCTTCCCCCCCTCGCCGTGTCGACGCCGCATTTCGCAGAAGAAGCGCGGGGCCTTGCCCGATCGGCCGCGAACCTGACGCAGAAGCGGCTGTCGGAGCTGATGCACATCTCGCCGCGTCTGGCCAAGCTCAATGCCGACCGCTTCCGCGATTTCGCCGAATTGCCCGAACGGCAGGCGCTGTTCGCCTTCGCCGGCGACGTCTACACCGGCTTCGAGGCTTATTCGCTGGACGAGGCAGGCGTTGCATTCGCGCAGGACCATGTGCGGATGCTGTCCGGCCTCTACGGGCTGCTGAAGCCCCTTGATAAGATCCGACCCTACCGCCTGGAAATGGGCACCCGCTGGGCACCGCGTCACAAGAGCCTGACTGACTGGTGGGGCGACCGGATCGCCGAATTTCTGCGCGTCCAACTGGCGGAGGAGGGTTCGAATGTCGTACTCAATCTCGCCAGCCTGGAATACTTCGCGGCCGTGAAGGGCAAGCTGGACGGCGTGCGGGTGATCGAGGTCGAGTTTCGTGAGCCTGGCCCTGACGGCCCGCGTTTCATCAGCTTCAACGCCAAGCGCGCGCGCGGCATGATGGCGCGCTGGCTGTGCGAGCATCACGTTACCGACATAGACGCGATGCGCGGCTTCGACAGTGACGGATATAGTTTCGACGCGAAAGAAAGCGACACCGATCGCTGGCGCTTCAGCCGCGCATGAGCGGGGCGGGCAAAACCTCTGCCGTCATCATCGGCGCGTCCGGCGGGATCGGCGGAGCGTTCGAGGCGGCCCTTATCGAAGAAGGCATCTTCGGCGCCGTGCATGGATTTGCACGGTCGCGCAGCGAGGCGCAGCATCTCGATCTGCTCGATGAGGGGAGCATCGCCGCCGCCGCCGCGCATGTCGCCAAGGGACCTCCACCCGCTCTGGTGATCGTCGCCACCGGCTTGCTTCATACCCCGGATCACAAGCCTGAAAAGGCGCTGGGCGATCTGGATCCGGCGTGGCTGGCACAAGTCTATGCCGTGAACGCGATTGGTCCCGCGCTGGTGGCGAAGCATTTTCTGCCACTTTTGCCCAAAGCCGGGCGGCCGGTGTTCGCGGCGCTATCGGCGCGGGTAGGCTCAATCGCCGACAACCGCCTTGGCGGGTGGTACGGTTACCGCGCTTCGAAAGCGGCGCTCAATATGCTGGTACGCAGTCTCGCGATCGAGGAACGACGCCGCAACGACCGCGCGATTGTCGTGGCGCTGCACCCCGGCACGGTGGACACCGCGCTGTCCCGTCCGTTTCAGGGCAATGTCCAGCCGGGTAAGCTGTTCGATACCGAACGGGCCGCGTTGCAATTGCTCGACGTGATCGAAGGCCTGAAACTGCCCGACAGCGGCAAGCTGTTCGATTTCGAGGGCAAGGAAATCCCCGCCTGAGCTGGAAGGCCTGCCTCGGATCAGGCCGGCGTCACGTCATGGCCTCGACCGCGGGGTAGATACCGCGCTCGATCAGGGCCTGGCGGGTGCCTGCAGGACGCCAGCCCAAGGCAGTGATGCTCTGCGCTGCATCATACGTTGCGCTGTGCGATCGGCATTGCCAGTCGTGGAGACTGGAGAGATGGCGATTGGGGTGACGGATGGCGGTCTTGACCAGTCCGCGCGCCAGGTCCTCCAGCCAGTACCGCCAGATGGGGCGCGGTGCGGCCTGCACTTTGCCCCCTGAACGCGCCTGCATCGCCGCGACATAGTCCCTCGCCGAAAGAAGCGGAGCATCGGCGATCAGGAAGCTGCGCCCCTCGATGGCAGGTGCGTCGAGAGCGCGGACAAGCGCATCGGCGGCATCCTCGACAAGCACGAAGGGGAGGTTATGCCTGCCATCCCCCCAGTAAGTCAGCCGGTTCCATGCCTTGAAGCGGCCGACGCCGTAATGGATCGGTGAACTGCCCGCGCCGATGACGATGCCAAGGCGCAGGATCACCAGCGGCAACCCCCGCTCCCGCGCCATCGTCAGCAGCATCTCTTCGCAGACCGCCTTGGACCGGGCGTAATGATTGCGGCGATCGATGCGCGGGTCGAGCCCCGTCGAACCGTCGATACGGTCGGCTGCATTGCCCGATGCGTAGGAATCGATCGATCCGACATAGATGAACCGGCCCACGCCCCGGCGCAGCGCCGCCTCCGCAACCTGGCGCGTGGGCACGACGTCGTTGTCGAGATACTCCTGCCAGTTGCGGCCCTCACCCTTGGCGAGATGATAAACCGCATCGACACCGTCCATCGCAGCATCCAGCGCCGCAGCGTCGCGGTAACTGCCGCCCACCAACTCCACCAGGTCAGAGGCCAGAGCAGCCTGCGCAGCTTGCGGATCGCGGGTCAGCACGCGCGGGCGCCGCCCGCATTCGGCCAGCCGCGTGACCAGATGGCGGCCGACGAAACCGGTCCCGCCGATCACCAGAACACGCGGCGTCTCGTGCGCCTCGCCGCTTTCCTGAACCAGTGACAAGGTCATGACAAAGGGTGCGCTCCTGAGTCGCGAATCCGCATGAGGCGGGCGCCAGCCGGGGGCACCGATCGGGTCAGAATAGTCCCATGATCTGGTTACGGAATTGGGAGAACTCAGGACCGGAAACACCGGGTTGTTTGTGTTGCTGTAACGTATCAGATGTGCCCCGGGGCGCTTGGCGAATGCCGGATCAAGCCGCGACATCGTCAAGGTTCATCCAGTCGAAGGATTCGGAATGTCGAAGTCCCTTTCCCAGAAAATCCTGAACCGCCTTGGCGACAGGCCGGCAAAGCTGGCCTTCAACATTTCCAACACGTCGATGATCCGGCGGCGGCTCTGGCGCCGCTATCACGAAGCGCTGGAAGCCTATCGCCCTTCGCTGCCCAAACTGGAAGGGATCGACCGGGAGATCGTGGAAGGGCTAGAACGGGACGGGATATTCATCACCTCACTGGACGCATTGGGCCTCAAGGGTTCGGAACAGATGCTTCGCGTGGCGCAGAAAGTCGCGGGCGACTGCACTGAAAGCGCCCGGCGAGAGGCCAGCGCCGGACGCGAATTCATCTGTGCCCCGGCCTCCGCTACGGTCGAAAACCCGGAAATATTCCACTGGGGCCTCGACGAGCGTATCCTGGACATCGCCGAGGCCTATATCGGCCTTCCGGCTGCCTACGACGGCATGGCGCTGATATATACGGTGGCGGATGGAACCGAGCTTGGCCCGCGCCAGTGGCACCGCGACCGCGAAGATCGCAAGATGATAAAGCTCGCCGTCTACTGCACGGACGTGACCGACCGTGGCGGCCCGTTCGAACTGATAAGCCGGGTCGACAAATCACAGGGCGTCGATGATCGGTACGATTTTGAGTTCGGCACCGAGGAAGTGCTGAACAAGAGGCTCGGCGCCGATTATGCGCAGGGCATCGTCAGCTGCACCGGCCCGGTCGGGACAGTGGTGTTCGCCGATACGGCCCGTTTCTTTCACCGGGGTGCGCCGACCTATGACAAGGACCGCGCCGCGCTGTTCTACGGCTATTTCGCCCACCGCACGCGGCACCCCTATTTCTGCGAGCGATCGGGCCTGAGCCGGCGCGAGATCGCCGCGCTGGCGAGCGGCCTGTCGCTGCGCCAGCGGGCCAGCGCGCTTTGGCAGGAGGCATTGCCGTCGTGGCTGAAACTGATTCCTCCCGCTCCGATCTGAACCGCCCCGCCCCCTCCCTCGCGGGGGGCGGCGCCCATACTTGCTTGAAAAACAGGATGAGTGCGCAATGTCGAGTATGCAATGTCAGGCTGCCGACGGCGGTATCCGCAGGGATGCCGCCGTCGGCGTCGTGGTGATCGGGCGCAACGAAGGGGAACGGCTGCGGGCCTGCCTGCTATCGGCAAAGCGCGCGTGCGGGCGCGTCATCTACGTGGACTCCGGGTCGAAGGACGGTAGCGCCGCCCTGGGGCGGGCCCTGGGCATAGAGGTCATCGAACTCGATACCTCCCAGCCTTTCACGGCCGCGCGCGGACGCAATACCGGCTTTGCCCGGCTACGGGCGCTTTGGCCGGATACCCGGTTCGTCCAGTTCATCGACGGCGACTGCGAACTGGATGCAGGCTGGCTCGATGCGGGTTTGGCGGGGATTGCAAAGGACCCGCGCACCGCCGTGGTCTTTGGTCGCCGCCGGGAACGCTATCCCGATCGCACCGTCTTCAATCACGTTTGCGACATCGAGTGGGATGGCCTCGCTGGCCCCGTCGACAGCTGCGGCGGGGATGCGCTGGTCAAGGTAGAGGCGATGCTGGAGGTAGACGGCTATGACGCGGGGCTGATCGCGGCGGAGGACGACGATTTGTGCCACCGCATGCGCCGCCGTGGCTGGAAGATCGTCCGCCTGCCTGATGAGATGACGCTGCATGACGTGGCGATGACCACATGGTGGCAATGGTGGCAAAGGAACCGGCGCAGCGGCTATGCCGGGGCGGAGGCGTGGCACCGCCGCGGGGCCGAAGACCCAAAGCTGATCAAGCATGTTGTGAGCAACCTGCTTTGGGCGCTTCCGCCGTTCTGGCTGTTGTGGCCAGCGCTTTGGTGGCGGGTCTATCGCCGATCCGGCGCGATCTACGCAACGCATATCGTGCTGGGCAAGGTGCCCCATTGCTTCGGGCAACTCGGCTTCTGGTGGGCCAGCCTGCGGGCACGCAAGATGCTGCTCATCGAGTATAAATAGCGGATTTCCAAGGCGAACTCCCCGCCTTTAGCGCAAGATCTATCCGTGACCGATCTGCCCCTGATCCGTGCCTGGGATCAGGGGCAGATGGAGATCAGAAAGCGTCAGGCACGTAGAGTTCTTCCGGCACGGGCTGGCGGATATAGTCGCTGTTGCGCACCCGGTCTGGCAGCACCACCGGGGCCCGGGGCACGTCTTCGTAAGGGATCTGTTCCAGCAGGTGGGCGATGCAGTTCAGGCGGGCACGTTTCTTGTCCACCGCTTCGACCACCCACCAGGGCGCCTCGGGGATGTGCGTATGCTCCAGCATCGCTTCCTTGGCGCGGGTATAGTCTTCCCACCGGCGGCGAGATTCCACGTCCATGGGCGAAAGCTTCCACTGCTTGAGCGGGTCGTGGATGCGCATGTTGAAGCGGAACTGCTGCTCGTCATCGGTGATCGAGAACCAATATTTCAGCAGGACGATGCCCGAGCGCACCAGCATGCGTTCGAATTCGGGGACCGAGCGGAAGAATTCCTCCACGTCGTCCTCGTCGCAGAAGCCCATCACGCGCTCCACGCCCGCGCGGTTGTACCAGCTGCGATCGAACAGCACGATCTCGCCCGCTGCGGGCAAGTGCGCGACGTAGCGCTGGAAGTACCACTGCGTGCGTTCGCGCTCGCTGGGCGCGGGCAGCGCCGCAACCCGGCAGACGCGCGGATTGAGCCGCTGGGTGATGCGCTTGATCGCGCCGCCCTTGCCGGCGGAATCGCGGCCCTCGAACAGGACCACAACTTTCAGGCCCTTGTACTGGACCCATTCCTGCAGGCGCACCAGTTCGTGCTGAAGGCGGAACAGTTCACGAAAATAGATGCGGCGGTCGAGCTGTGCCTGCTCGGGATGCTCGGACATGTCGTCGAGCAGCGATTCCAGGCGGCTCTCGTCGATCTCCATTTCCAGCTCCTCGTCGAAGCTGTCGGCGATTTCCGCCTTGATGCGGTCCATTTCGAAACCATGGGGCGGGTTCATCGCTGGGATCCTCGTGTTCGTGACATAGGGTTTCTGCCGCAGTTGCATGACAGCCGGGTTACGCACCTGACGAATGTAGAAACAAAGTAGACACACAATAAAACTACGCGAATCTCTCGATTAGTTCTGTTGTGCAATGAAACTGCTAGAATGTATCGTTAGCGCTGCCCGGGTAATTCAAAACTGGTCCGGAGCCATTCATGCGCGCATTTGGCATTATTGCAGGGACGTGCGCCGCATTGGTCCTTCCGGGAGCGGCGTCGGCGCAGACCGTTGAAGACCTCCAGCGCCAGATCGACGAACTCAAGGCGGAACTGCGGGCTCTCAAAGGCGGCCCTGTACATGCAGCGACCACGGCCGCCGCCGTGCCGGCCTCCCCTGCGGCAACGTCCACCCTGCCTGCCGTGCAGACCGCGCAGGCCAGCGCTCCTTCGCCTGCTGCACCGGCAGAAGGGAAGAAGAAAAAGGGCTGGTACGAAAAGCTCCAAATACGCGGCTACACCCAGATGCGTTACAATGCCTTCCTGAGCGGCGACGATACCGCGCCCTCCGGCCGCTCGCGCCTGCGTTCGGTGCATGACGGCTCCATCACTGACGACAGCAGTTTCTCGCTGCGCCGCGCCCGCGTCGTGCTGCAGGGCAGCGTCACGGACGACATCACCCTTTATTTCCAGACCGACTTCGCATCGGCAGTAAACGCCCAGTCCAACGGCGAACGGCGCGAGCATTTCGCCCAGCTGCGCGACGCCTATATTGACGTGTTCCTTGACCGCGCCCACGAATTCAAGCTGCGCTTCGGCCAGTCCAAGGTCCCGTTCGGCTGGGAAAACCTGCAATCCTCGTCCAACCGCCTGACGCTGGACCGCTCGGACGCAGTCAACAGCGCCATGCCCAGCGAGCGCGATCTCGGTGTGGTCGCCTATTACACGCCTTCGCGCGTGCAGGCAGTGTGGGACCGGCTGGCCGAGGACAAGCAGAAGCTTTTCGGCAACTACGGCGCCTTTGCCCTTGCGGCCTACAACGGACAGGGCGTGAACCGCCCCGAGCATAACCGGGGCCTGGCGAAGATCGCCATGGCTACCTGGCCGTTCGAACTCGATGGCCTGGGCGGCGCCTTCGCCGGGCAGGTCCTTGAACTGGGCGGTGCGGCGATGCTCAACGACGTGCGCCCGGAAGTGCGCACCGGCGGCGTCAGCGCCGAGGATTTCGATGACAACCGCTTCGGCGTCCATGCCATCCTCTACCCCCAGCCCTTCGGCATACAGGCGGAATGGAACTGGGGCCGCGCCCCGCAATACGATCCCGGCATCTCCGCGATCCGTTCCAGCAAGGCGGGCGGCGGCTATGTCCAGGTGATGTACAACGTCGGCGATATCGGGATGGGCCGCATCATGCCCTATGGCCGCTGGCAGCGCTATCGCGGCGGATGGAAGGCCAGCACCAACTCGCCCCGGCTTGAGACGGACGAGATCGAGGTCGGCGTGGAATGGCAGATCGTCGACGCGCTGGAACTGACCCTCGCCTATGCCAACATGCACCGCCGCGAGGCCGACGAACGCCGTTCCGGCCGGGCGCGGGGCAACCTGCTGCGCACCCAGTTGCAGTGGAATTACTGAAGCCTGTCTGGCAACCAGTGCGCGCGTGACGACTTCCGATAGGGGAGACCGTCATGCGCGGGGCGCAAGCGCGCCCTGCGAAACTGGGGAAAGCAATGAAATCGACCTGGCTGATCGCCGCACTACTGTTCACCAGCGGCGGACCTGCCCTTGCCCAATCCACTGCTACTAAATCCTCCGCAGCGATCCCGGCCGAGGATCGTCCCCGCGTAGAGACCCCTCCCGGTTCCCCGGTCGAGCCGCAGGATAGCCCTGCCCTGCGCTACGGCGCGCTGTTCGAAGCGGTGCAGAGCGGGCACATCTTCGCTGATGGCAAGACGTTCGCCGATGCCGTTCCCCGGCGCGATCCCGATACGATCATGGCAGACTATCTGGCCCAGAAACCTTCAGGCGAGGCGCTGAAGACCTTCGTTCTCGCCAACTTCACTGTGCGCGGAGAGAACGACCGCGGCGGCCTTCGCGATCATATCCGAACGTTGTGGCCGCAACTGGTCCGCCAGCCGGAAGCAGTGCCGATGGGCAGTTCCGCCCTGGCGCTGACGGCGCCTTACGTGGTGCCGGGCGGGCGGTTCCAGGAGATTTATTACTGGGACAGCTACTTCACGATGCTGGGCCTGCGCCTCGACGGCCAACAGCCCCTGGTCGAATCGATGATCGAGAACTTCACCGGCCTGATCGAACGGGTCGGCCACATTCCCAACGGGACGCGCACTTATTACCTCGGCCGCTCGCAGCCGCCGTATTATGCGCTGATGCTGGACCTGTCGCAGGATAGCGATCCGATCGTTGCCGCGCGACGCCTCGCCGCCCTGCGCGCCGAGTATGCGTACTGGATGAAGGGCGCCGCATGCACGAAAGGCAAGCCAGCGTGCCTGCGCGTCGTGAAGATGCCCGATGGCAGCCTGCTGAACCGCTATTACGACGACCGCGACACCCCGCGCGACGAATCCTGGGCTGAAGATGTGGCGACGGCGGCTCAGGCTGCACCCCGCCCCGCTGCCGATGTCTACCGAGACCTGCGCGCAGGCGCGGAAAGCGGCTGGGACTTCTCCTCACGCTGGCTGGCCAAACCCGGCTCGCTGGCAAGCATACGCACCACCGACATCGTGCCGGCAGACCTCAACAGTCTGATGTGGGCGATGGAGCGCGGGATTTCACAGCGATGCGCAAAAGCAGGCGACAAGCCCTGCGCCCGCCAGTTCGACGCGCTCTCGCTCAAGCGAAAGAAGGCGATCGACCGTTACCTGTGGCAGCCCGGCCAATCGCGCTTTGCCGACTGGGACATGGCCGCGCGCACGCCCACGGCCGTGACCAGTGCCGCCACCTTGCAGCCGCTGTTCGTCGGGCTTGCCTCTCCCGCGCAGGCCAAGGCGGTTGCGGCGACCACGCAGCGAGTGCTGCTGGCCGAAGGCGGCCTGCGCACGACCGTCCTTTCCACCGGCCAGCAGTGGGACGAACCCAATGGCTGGGCGCCTCTGCAATGGGTGGCGATCGAGGGGCTTTCAAAAACCGGCCACGACGATCTGGCGCGTGACATCGCCCGGCGCTGGATCGGCACGGTACGCAGTGCCTACGGCGAAACCGGCAAGATGCTGGAGAAGTACAACATCGAAACCCGCACGCCCGGCGGCGGCGGGGAATATCCGGTTCAGGACGGCTTCGGGTGGACCAACGGCGTGGCCAGCGCCATCCTCGACAAGTATCCCGAACTGGCTAGCGAGAACTGATCAGACCGTAACCGCCGCGCCGTCTCAGGCGGGTGAAAAGCCTGCCAGTCGCAGGGCGCCGTCCAGCGAATCGCCCAGCGGTTCGCTCAGCCGCTCTACCGTGCGCCACCGCAACCAGGGGCTGATGCGCGGGGCAAGCCCTCCCACCAGCGTGCAGCGGGTGGCGCCGCGCTCGAAGATCGTCTCGATGAAGCGTTCGATGTGGCCCGCCGCGTGTTCCACGATGGACCGGGCGATGGCGTCGTCGGCTTCGGCATAGTCCATGACCAGCGGCGCGAACGTGCCGTAATCGCGCGGGGTGGCCTGATCCATCCAGGCGATGGCCTGCGCGGTGTCATGGCCGAAACGCTCGGTCACTGCCGCACTGAGCGGGGTCTTGCGGGTCCGCCCGTCCAACGCGCGCAGGGCATGGCGCATCGCGGAAAGGCCCAGCGCGGCGCCGCTGCCCTCGTCGGAGATCGGGAAGCCGTAGCCGCCGATGGTGAAGTCCTCTCCGTTCAGGCGGACCTGAGCGGCGCTGCCGGTGCCGATGATGAGGATCGCGCCGTCCTGTCCGCCATGCGCGCCCAGATTGGCGATCAGGGCATCGGTGGAATAGGCGGCGGAGGCAAAGCCGAAGTCCAACTCGGCCAGAGCCTCGCGCACGCCGGGACGGGTCATTCCGGCGATACCCATGCCGGCATGGATGGTCGCGCGCTGGGCAATGGTCAGGCCGGCTTCGGCCACGGCCTGGTCGACGGTATCCAGCAGCGTCTCGTACAGCGCATCCATGCCGATGCGGGCGTTGGCGGTGCCGGATTTGCCATGGCCGATGACTGCGCCGGCCGCGTCGACCAGCCGGGCGCGGCAATTGCTGCCGCCTGCATCGATGCCGAGGAAATAGGTCATGGGTGGTCTCCGGTTGCGGCGCTATCGGTCCAGTCGCGCCCGCGCGGCGTGTGGCCGATACCCGGGTTGAGCTGGTTGTGCGGATCGATGCTGCGGTAGAATTCCTGAAGGGTCGGCCGCGCGATGTAGAGGTGGCCGACGTTGTGCTCCGCCGGATACTGGGCGCCGCGTTCGTCGAGCAGCGCCCATAGCGCATGTTCGAAGGCCAGCGGATCGGTGCCCTTCTTCACGATGTAGTCCTGATGGAACACCTGGCAGAAGAAGTGCCCGTAATAGAGCGCATGGATCGTCTGCGCTTCGAGGGCGGCGGGAAGCTGCTCCACCCATTCGCGGGTGTTGCGCGGCAGGGCGATGTCGAGCGCGACGATATCCGCGACCTCGTCCGCATGGACGGCGCGGTATCGCACGGCAGCGCCCGCCGCGACGAAGCGGTGGAGGAACGCCTTCGCGGCCTCTTTCGCGGTGCATTCGAAGTGGTCGCCCTCTGCGCCGCCGGGAAACAGGCGCGCCAGCAGTTCACGCGCGGCCTCCACTTGTCCGCGCGGCACCTTGAGGATCAGGTGATGTGCGAAGCGGTCCCGGTACAGGCGCATCATTTCGGGAAGATGGTCCGGTATGAAGCGGCTAGACCATTGCATCAGCCTGTCGCTGAGGCCGCCGCCTATGGCCGCATCGACCCGTGCCTTGGCGGCGAACAGCGCCGGCAGGCGATCGGTGCCGAGGCGCTCGATGGCGAAGAACATGTCCCGCCCATACCGGTCGGCCACATCGAACGCGGTACGGTGCATGTACTCGCCCGCGATCGGCAGCGTATCGAAATCGCGCAGCATAGTGCGGCGCAGTTCGGTAAGGCGGGCGGGTTCGGCGGTGCCGATGTAGAAGGTGGTGGTCTCGTCCTCGCGCGCGAAGGTGTCGAGGCGCACGGCGAAGACGATCAGCTTGCCCGCGCTTCCCGCAGCCTCGAACAGGCAGCGCGGATCGGCGTTGAATCGGGCGGGGACGGCGCTTTCGATATCGCGCACATGGTCGGCATAGCTGTGGTCGTGGGCCCACTTATCTTGCGCCGGGTCGATGTCGGCCTCGGTGAAAGTGCCGTTGTCGATCCGTGAAAGGATCGTCTCCGGCTCGTCGCCCAGCGCGATGCCCAGGTGGTTGACGAGGCGCAAGCTCCCATCCGGCAAAACCTCACCGAACAGGGCAAGCTGGGTATAGGCAGGCCCGCGCCGGATCAGCGAACCGCCCGAATTGTTGCACACCCCGCCCACTACCGAAGCGCCGAGGCAGGACGATCCGATCACCGAATGCGGCTCGCGGCCATAGGGACGCAGGGCCTGCTCCAGTCGGTGCAGCGTGGTGCCCGGCTGGCACAATACCTGCGCGCCCTCCCGGATGACCGTAAGGCCGCCGAGCCGCGTGGTGCTGATGATGACCAGCCCGCCGGGATAGTCCGCGCCGTCAGGCGTCGATCCGCCGGTGAGGCCCGTGTTCGAGGCCTGCATGATGATCGAGACATCCGCCGCCACGCAGGCGCTGGCCGTGCGCCACAACTCCACCAGGCTGCCGGGGCGCACCACCGCAATCGCCGGGCCCTCGCCAGTGCGATAGCCCTTGCGGAACCGCGCCGTGGCCCGGCTTGCGGTAAGCACATGGCGCTTGCCGACCGCGCCGCGCAAGGCGGCCAAAAGCTGCGTGTCGCGGGTGTCTGTCATGGCCTCTACTGCGTCTGAACCTCATCGTCGGTCATCAGGTCTTCGCCGTCCAGCCACGTCACGATTTCGCGCGCGGCGGGGTGGTCGATGGCGCCGTAGCGCACGCGCAGGCGATCGACGCGTGCACCCAGCCGTTCGTGGCCCACGTCCTGCAGCGCGGGAAGATCCTGCTGCAGCATCGCGGCGAATTCGTCGCCTAGCAGATGCCGCGCCGCCACGCCGAACGCCTCGCCGTAAGCGTAGTCGTCGCCGTCGGCGTAAAGCATCGGCAAGGTCAGCGCCGGAATGCAGCCGAGATGCGCCTGGATCGCCGGGTTGATCGCATGGCCCGAGATATGCTCCTCGATCCGCGCCGGACGCCCGGTAAAGGCGCGCAGGTGCAGGAAGCGCGACATGCGCGCGCCGTCGTTCACCGGGTAGTTGTCCCAGAGGCACACTGGCCGCCCGAGTTCGTCCGCCACCCGCTCAAGGTGCGAGGACCCGATCTCGCGCGAGCATACCTCCTCGCCGGTCCAGTAGACCTGCACGGCAGGATTGAGCGCGCGGCCCAGATCGCCAAGGTAATCCTCGGGCCGATCCCCGAACACCAGGTCGAGCACCGGATCGTCGGAATAATAGGTCGGGCAGGTGTAGACGCGCGTGGCTTTGGTCAACCCGGCGCAGAAATTCACCACTTCCGCCTGCCGCGCGGCAAGCTGCGGCATGTCGCCGCGCAGATCGTCGAACAGCACGGCAAGGTCGTCGACCCCGATCGCGTCGAGATCGGCCACCCGGCGCGTCAGGTCGGCGCGGGCCTCGTCATCGAACGGATGGGTCGATCCCACCGGGGTGATCGCCATGCCGAAACGCATTCCCAGCCCCCGGCACTCGGCCGAGAGACGGGCCAGCTCATCGGTCTTGGCGGTGTCATGGCCGGTGCGCCATTCGCGCCGCATCGGGCGGTCGGCCTTGGGGCCATAGTGGTAGAAGGCATAGCCCGCCTCGGCGAGCGATTGCACCACATAGCTGCGCTCCGCATCGGTCCAGATGCGGCCGAAGCGGCCTTCGATCAGCCCCAGTTCGGGCACTTTGGGCTGCGTTTTCATTCGCGGTGATCCTCGCGCGCGCCGCCGATCCACGTTGCCCGCACCAGCCGGTCATCGCCCAGATGGACAAGGTCGGCGCGCAAGCCCGGCGCAATGCTGCCGGTTTCGTCATCGAGCCGCAGGAACTTCGCGGGGTTGCCGCTGGCCATGCGCGAGGCGGCGACGATATCGCAGCCCAGCATGTCCATCGCATTGCGCAGCGCCTGCGACATGCTCAACGCCGATCCGGCCAGCGTCCCGCCCGGCCCGCGGCAGGTGCCGTCAACCACGGCGATATCCTGATCCATCAGCGAGAACCGGCCCATCTGCCCGCCCACCGGCGGCATCGCGTCGGTCACCAGCATGGCGCCGTCGATCCCGCGCGCCAGCAGCGCCACGCGCAGGGCGGCGGGGTGGACGTGGAGACCGTCGACGATCAGGCCGAAATGGCTAGCCCGGTCCTCCAGCGCCGCGCCGACCATGCCGGGGTCGCGGCTGAGGAACTGCGTCATGGCGTTGAACAGGTGCGTGAAGCCTACCAGCCCTTCGGCCAGCGCCGCGCGGGTCTGGTCGTAATCGGCAAGGCTGTGCCCGGCGCAGACCAGCACTCCGGCCTGGGCCAGCGCGCGCACGGTGCCCTCGGGCGCGAGTTCCGGCGCGATGGTGACGATGCGGCGGCCGGTAGTGGGCGCTGCAAGCCGCGCGATGACGGCCGCATCGATGGCCGAAAAGCGCGTCTGGTCGTGGATGCCCTTCTTCGCGGCGTTGAGGTGCGGGCCTTCGATATGCACGCCCAGCACACCGGGAACCCCGGCCTCCAGCGCCGCCTCGCCCGCCTCGATCGCGGCTTCGACGACCTGCGGATAATCGCTGATGAGCGTGGGCAGGATGCCGGTGGTGCCATAGCGGCGGTGCGCCGCGGCAATGGCGCGAATGCCCTCGATATTGGGCATGTCGTTGAACAGCACGTCGCCGCCGCCGTTCACCTGCGTATCGATGAAGCCCGGCAGCAGCCAGCCTCCGCCCAGATCCTTCACCTTGCAACCATCGGGGAGAGTGCCTTGTTCGGCGAGGCCGACGATGCGGCCCCGGTCGAGAAGCAGCGCCTGCCCCTCGACCACCCGGTCGGCCAGAACGATACGCGCGCCGGTAAGAGCCTGAACGGTCATAGGGTGCGCGTTACCTTGTTGAGATGCGGAGGGCTGTCTGGATTGCGGCCGCGTGCCAGAGAAAGCGCATTGGCAAGGCCGTAGAAGCTCTGGATCTGGGCAATGGCGCCCAGAACCGGGTGCACGTCGGTGCGCGAAGGCAGGACCAGACCGGCAGGCGCCACGTCCTCAGCGTTGCCTGCGGCGATCACATGCGCACCGCGCGCGGCGAAATCCGCAAGCCGGTCCCGCAGGCCGGTGCGCGCCACGTCAAGCGGGGCCAGCGCCAGCACGGCGCTGCCTTCGCCCACCAGCGTCATCGGACCATGCGCCACTTCGGCGATACTGAAGGCTTCCGCGTGCAGGCTCGATGTCTCCTTCAGCTTGAGCGCGGCTTCGCCCGCGATCGGCAGGGTCGGGCCGCGGCCCAGCACCAGCATCTCGCTGGCATCCTGCAACAGTGTGACGGCATCGGTCCAGTCGGCAGTTGCGGCCGCTTCGAGCACTTCGCCGGTGCTTTCCAGCGCGGCGAGCAGCGCTTCGTCCTGGCTCCACTCGGCCACGAGGTGGGTAAGCGCGACCAGCGTGCAGACGAAACTCTTGGTCGCCGCCACGCTGGTTTCGGGTCCGGCGTGGACGGGAATGACGATCTGCGCCAGTTCCGCCAGCGGCGAGGCCGCATCGTTGACCACGGCGATGACGATCGCGCCTTGCTCGCGCGCATCCTTCGCGGCGGCAATCAGGTCGGGGCTGCGGCCGGACTGCGAGATCGCGATCAGCGGCACATTGCGGAAATTCGCCGAAGTCGCATGGTACAGCGAGCCGATCGAAGGCGCATGGCTGAGCGTGGGCACCTTGGCATGGGTTTCCAGCAGGAACTTGGCGAAGGCGGCGGCCTG
Source organism: Novosphingobium sp. P6W (assembly GCF_000876675.2). GTDB lineage: Bacteria > Pseudomonadota > Alphaproteobacteria > Sphingomonadales > Sphingomonadaceae > Novosphingobium. The sequence goes on along the minus strand of NZ_CP030353.1, from coordinate 2,093,415 downwards.
GTCGGAACTGCCGCGCGCCAGAGTTGCCGCGAAAGGCGGTGCAAGGTCGCGCAATTGCCGACCGGCATCGCGCACGAGATCGGCATTGAGGCGTAGCTGCTGCGCGCAGAGTGCCGGTGCTTCGCGGGCTTCGCGGGCCATCTGGGTCTGGTCCATAGGTGCCTCCAATGCCGTGTTAGGTGTCGTCGATGTCATGCCCAGGGCAGATACCACTTTCGGGTTTTGGCACAAGTGGCATTAAAGTGGTTTTGTTTTTGACGCATCTGATGATACCGGTCTGGTTCACATGAGGGTCGAACCTTGGGAGCAACCATGCTGAAGATCGAAACCGCCGTGTCCGATGGACAGGGCAGCGTCAACGAGGATGCGGTGGGCCACCACGGCAACGCGGCCTGGGTGATCGACGGCGCCACCGGCATGGGCGCCTCGCTGCTGGACGCGCCCTCGGACGCTTCATGGCTGGCGCAGACCGCGAGCCGGTTGCTGGGCGAAGTGCTGGCGCAAAGCCCCGATCTGCCTACCGTCGAAATACTGCGCATCGTCATGACCCGCTGCGCCGAGGCGCTGGAGCGCGAGCAGTTCCGCCCCGCCGCCGCGCGGCACGAACACCCCTCCGCCGCCTTCGCCATGGTGCGCATCATCGATGGCGAGGCCGAGTTCACGACTTTGGCCGATTGCCGGGTGGCCGCGCTGGACGAGGCCGGTGAGGCGCAACTCTTTGGCGTTTCCACGTTAGATGCCATCGAGGCGCGCACGCTGGCAGCGGCGAAGGCGATCCTCGATGGCGACCCCGCCGTCACGCCCGAAGCGCTCAAGGCGCAGCTGATGCCGGGGCTGCGCGCCAACCGCAGTCTGATGAACCGCGAGGGCGGCTACTGGGTGCTGGGCACCGATCCTGCCGCCGCCGACCATGTGTGGCAAACGCGGATTCCGCTGCGCGCGGGGCAGCGCTTCGCCATCGCCAGCGACGGTTTTCTCCGGCTCGTTGAGCTTTTCGACGCCGCCACGCCTGCCGACATGCTCGCCATTTCCAGCGCCGAAGATGCGGCGCGCTGGATCGAGCGGCTGCGCGATCTGGAACGCCGGCCCGATTCGCTGCGCCGTTTCACGCGGGTGAAGCCGCATGACGATGCCAGCCTCGTCGTTTGCATTTGGAAGGATACGTAACTATGCTGGTCATGGGTTTCATGAGCGGAACCTCGCTGGACGGCGTCGATGTGGCGCTGGTCGAGACGGACGGCGAACGGATCGAAGGCTTCGGGCCGTCGGCGATGATGGCGTTTTCGTCCGCCGAATGCGCCGCCATCGAATGCGCGACCGCCGATGCGCTGGCGTGGAATGGCTACGGCGATGCGCCCGCGTCGTTCGCTGCTGCGGCGCGGGTTATCGAGAGCGCGCATATCCGCGCCGGACGTGACGTTATCGCCCAGGCCGGACGCGCACCAGACCTCATCGGCTTTCATGGACAGACCCTGCTGCACCGGCCGGAACGCCAGATTACCGTGCAGATCGGCGATCCGCAGGTCATTGCCGATGCGCTGGGGGCCTCGGTCGTCGCGCAAATGCGGCAGGACGATCTCATGGCCGGTGGGCAAGGCGCGCCGCTGGTTCCGGCCTATCATGCCGCGCTGGCGGAGCGGATCGGGCTTGGCGGCCCTGTCGCGTTTCTCAATGTCGGCGGGGTGGCGAACCTCACCTGGATTGGCGCGGACGGCAAGCTTGTCGCCTTCGACACCGGCCCCGGCAACGGGTTGATCGATCAGGTCGTGCAGGCCCGCGGCGCCGGACGTTATGACGACGGCGGGCGCTTCTCGGCGGCGGGAACGGTGGACGCCGGCGTGCTGGCCGACCTGCTTTCCCACCCGCATTTCCGGGGAGACGGCCCGAAGTCGCTTGACCGCTACGACTTTCCGCTCGAATGGGCCGCCGCAAGGTCGCTGGAGGATGCGGCGGCGACGCTGACGGCCTTCACGGCGGCAGCGGTGGCGCTGACGGCGCGGGCGCTGCCCAGTCCGCCGAAAGTCTGGATCGTTTGCGGCGGAGGGAGCCATAACCCCACGCTGATGCAGGCGCTTCGTGACCTGCTCGGCGATTGCCGCACGGCCGACCACGTAGGCCTGCGCGGCGACTTCATCGAGGCAGAGGCCATGGCCTTCCTCGCAGCGCGCAGCCTGCGCGGGTTGCCGCTGACCTTCCCCGGCACCACCGGCGTACCCCGCCCCCTGACCGGCGGGACGATATGGCACCCCACAAAGATTATTGAATTGGTCTGATACCACCTATTTACAAATCCATGACAGGTCTACATAGGTATCGCCGATAAAAGATCACACCGTCGAGTCTTCGGGTCGCACCAGAACGACACAGGATCTGGTTCAGGGAATATGGAAAAGTGAGGAGTTCCTAATGGTTAAGTCAAACAGGCAGACCGTTGCACTGGCAGCGCTGGCTTTCGCTCTTGCGCAGGCACCCGGCGTGGCGTTCGCGCAGTCCAATACCGATGCACCCGCCGCAGACGACGCAGCCCAAGGCGGCGACATCGTCGTCACCGGCACGCGCATCGCGGTTCCGGGCCTGACGTCCAGCAGCCCCGTGGCATCGACCAGCGAGCAGCAGATCAAGCTCCAGTCGGCGCTCACCGTAGAGGACTTCTCGACCAAGATTCCCCAGCTTTCCGGCGGCGTTCGTCAGGGCTCGCAGGGCAGCGACGCATTCGGCGCCCAGGTGCTCGAACTGCGCAACTTCGGCCAGAGCCGCTCGCTCGTCCTGATCGACGGCACCCGCGCCGCGCCTTTCAGCTTCCGTAACTCGGTGGACGTGAATGCGATCCCCGCTTCGCTGATCAAGCGTGTCGACGTGCTGACCGGCGGCGCCGCAGCAGTCTACGGCGCCGACGCAGTTGCGGGCGTGGTGAACTTCATCCTCAACGACGAGTTCACCGGCATTCGCGGCACCGCGACGTCGCGCCTGTCCGAGCATGGCGGCGCGCAGTACGGCGGCTCGATCATGCTGGGCACGGGCTTGGGCGATCGCGGCAACATCGTCCTAGCCGCCGACTACACCCAGCGCGACCTGATCCGCGCCGGCAAGCGTGACTGGGCGGCAACGCCGAACCAGACCATCCCCAGCCTCGGCGGCGTCTTCACCGACGTGGCGAGCGGACGCAAGTTCGGCTTCAGCGACAGCGGCGAATTCAGCACCAACCCCTTGGCGACCTCGAACGTCTCCGACACCTATCCGCTGGTTTCGCCGCTCAAGCGCATCAACGTCGCCGCGCTCTACAAGTATGAAATCACGCCGCAGATCGAGATCTACGGCCGCGCGATGTACACCAATTCGCGCACCGAAGAGACCGGCACCCCCGGCGCCACCCCGGCGTCGGTCAACCGCACCGTCTCGATCAGCGAGAGCAACCCGTTCCTCACCGACGCGATCCGCAACCAGCTGACCTTCGTCAACGGCGCGGCGCAGGTGAACGTCGCGCGTTCGCTGGGTGAACTGGGCCTCGTCAACTACGAGACCGAGCGCAACACTCTCCAGCTCCAGACCGGCCTGCGCGGTCCGCTGACCAGCGCGATCAAGTGGAACGTCTACGCCCAGTACGGCCGTTCGACCGAGAACACGCTGATCACCGGCGACGGCCTTGTCAGCAGCGCGGCGGGCGCGAACAACTTTGCCTCGATCGTCAACACCGTGAACATCTTCGGCCCGAATGCGGCGCTGGGCGATGCGCTGGGCAGCGACATCAACGGCTTCAACCGCAAGCGCGACCAGTTCGTAACCGCGGCGACGCTGAGCGGCACGCTGGAAGAACTGTTCTCGCTCCCCGCCGGTCCGATCGGCTTCGCCATCGGCGCCGAGTACCGCCGCGAGACCGCCAGCATCACCCAGGACACCGCGCTCCTTACCGGTAACACCTACCGTCAGGGCGTCCAGGCTGCCTACAGCGGCTCGTTCGACGTCAAGGAACTCTACGGCGAAGTCCTGATCCCGGTCCTTCGCGACCTGCCGCTGATCCGCAAGCTGGATGTGGGCGGCGCCTACCGCCTGTCGGACTACAACCTGTTCGGCACCCACGGCACCTGGAAGGTCGAGGGCAACTGGGAAGTCGACCGCAACCTGCGTCTGCGCGGCACCTACCAGCGCGTGCTGCGCACCCCGAACTTCGGTGAGTTCGCCGCCAGCACCTCGTCGCTGCCGTTCAGCAACCTGGTCACCGTGGACCGCCTGAAGCCGCGTTACGGCGGCGATCCCTGCGTTCTGGGCACCGGCGATGCGGCGCAGTGCGCGCGCATGGGCGCGCCGGCCGTCGGTTCGGCGAACTCCAACGCCGCCAGCTACCTGACCGGCAACTACTATTACGGCGGCAACCCGGACATCAAGCCGGAGACGGGCTACACCACCACCATCGGCGGCGTGCTTACCCCGACGTTCCTGCCGGGCCTGAACATCACCGTCGACTGGTACGAGCTTGACCTCAAGGGCGCCGTCGGCGTGATCCAGCCCATCGCCGCGATCACCAGCTGCTACATCACCAACCCCACCGCCGGTAACCCGCTGTGCGGCCTGGTGACGCGCAACTCGGACGGCACCTTCAAGGACGCCTACGTCAACAACCAGAACCTGGGCCGCCTGCTGCAGCGCGGTCTGGACATCGGCGCCAGCTACACGCTGCGCCAGGACTGGCTGCCGGGTGAAGGCTTGCGCCTGAGCTATCAGGGCAACATCGTCACCTCGTACAAGATCCAGGCGAACTCCACCGTCGCCGCGATCCAGTGCAAGGGCACGTTCGGCGCCACCTGCTCAAGCGACGGCACCACGCTGGTGCAGCCCGACTACCGCCACACTGTCGGCGTCGGCATGCTGTTCGACAAGGGCGTGATCCAGTTCGACTGGCAGCGCATCGGCAAGGTCAAGTCCAGCACCGCCGGTTCCACCGAGACGATCTCGGCGCAGAACACGTTCGACCTCTCGGCGTCTTACGACTTCACCGAGACCGTGACGATGAGCGCGGGCGTCTACAACCTGCTCGACAAGAATCCCCCCCGCGTGTCGACGGGAGGCGTGTTCAACACCTTCCCCGACACGTACGATATCCTTGGACGCACGTTCGGCTTCTCGCTGACCGCGCACATCTAAGGACGTCAAACCTGCGTAGCGCCCGGCCATCCTCCTCCGGCCGGGCGCTCGCTTCTTTATTCGCGGGCCCGGCGACGTAGTTCCGGCCTGACCGGAGAATAGTTCGATGATGCTGCCGTTCTCGATGGCGGACTGGCTGGTTATCGCCGCCTATCTCCTGCTGCTCCTTGCCGGGGGCTGGATATTCACGCCGCGCAAGACCGAAACCGCTAACGATTATTTCCTCGCCGGCGGCAATGTGCCCGCATGGCTGGCGGCGATCTCGGTGCTTTCCGCCACGCAGTCCGCAGCGACGTTCCTGGGCGGCCCGGACTACGGCTACCACGGCGATCTCACATACCTCAGCGGCAACATCGGGGGCCTGATGGGCGCGATCTTCGTCGCCCATGTTATGATCCCGCGTTTCTACGCGATCAAGGCCACCACCGCCTACGAACTGCTGACGCTGCGCTTCAGCGAGAAAGCCACGCGCTGGGCGGGCGGGATGTTTCTCGTCGGCCGCGTGTTTGCGGGCGGTGCGCGCGTTTATCTTGCCGCGATTGCGCTAGCGATGGTCATCACCGGCACTGTCGAGGCACAGGGGATCATGATCGCGGCAGCCGTGCTGGTCGTGGCAAGCGTGATGTTCACGTTCGTCGGCGGTCTTAAGTCGGTGCTGTGGAACGACCTGATCCAGTTCGTCGTCTACCTTGGCTCCGCCATTGCAGTTCTGGTGTTCTTGCGCATGTCGATCCCGGCTTCGACCGGCGACATCATCGCTGGGCTTTCCAACACGCCCGAAGGCATCAACAAGCTCAAGGTCTTCGACTTTTCGTTTGACCTGTCGCGTCCGTTCTCGATGCTGGCGATCGTGACCGGCCTGGCGCTGCTCTACATCGCCAACGCCGGTATGGACCAGGACACTACCCAGCGCCTGCTTTCGTGCAAGGACGCCAAGACCGGCGCACGCAGCCTTTACCTTTCGGTCATCGCGACGGTGCCGGTGGTGGGCATGTTCATCGTCATCGGCCTGCTGCTCTACATCTTCTACGACCGGCCCGACCTGATGGGCGGCGCCACCGCTGCCGCGGGCAACGAGTTCGGCGGAGAGAAGATCTCGATCTTCATGCACTACATCCTCACCCAGCTTCCCGGCGGCCTGCGCGGTCTGGTGACGGTGGGCATCTGCGCGGCGGCGGTGGCGACGACCAACTCGGCGCTGAACGCGATGTCCTCGGTGCTGGTGCAGGACTTCTACCGCCCCTGGCGTGAGAAGCGTGCCGCCAATGTCGCTCCGGTGGCCGAACACCACTACGTTCAGGCCGGACGTGCCGGTATGGGCGTGATCGGCTTTGCGATGTTCCTGATGGCGATCGTCTCGTTCTACTGGCAGCGGTATTCGAGCATGGGCCTGCTGGAATTTGCGCTGCAGGTGATGGTGTTCACGTATGCCGGGCTGCTGGGTGTGTACTTCACCGCGCTGTTCACCAATCGCGGGAACACCGGATCGGTCATCGCCTCGCTGCTGGTGGGCTTCGTCACCATCCTGCTGCTGCAGCCGGGGATCGCTCATGCGCTGGGCCTGCCGACCATCCTGAACGGGCTTTCGTTCCCCTTCCAGCTTTGCATCGGTACGGTCGTGGCCTTCGTGGTCTGCGCCGCGCCTGCGGGCACGGGGCAACAGGCCCTGACTGCTCAGACCAAGCCTGCCAAACATTGATGCGCCCAACAGGGACACCAGGAAAATCATGAAGACCGAAACGCTCGACCCCCGTTACCTCGACCTCGACCTCTGGCCGACCGAACTGGCGGTGGAAGCGATGCTCGAAGGCCAGATGGCGGCCATCGCCGCGATCCAGTCGCAGATCGCAGCCATCGCCCGCGCGGTTGAGGAAGCTGCCAAGCGCCTTGGCGAGAATGGCCGGCTGGTCTTCGTCGGCGCCGGCACTTCGGGCCGCCTCGCCGTGCAGGACGGGACCGAACTGTACCCGACCTTCGGCTGGCCGATGGAGCGGATGATCTTCCTCATGGCCGGCGGCGCAGGCGCGCTGACCGAAGCCTATGAAAACGCCGAGGACGATGTCGAGGCGGGGCGCACCGAGATCATCGGTCACGCCGTCGGTCCGGCAGACGTGGTGATCGGCGTCGCCGCCAGCGGCCGCACGCCCTACACCGTCGCCGCGATCGAGCAGGCCCGTGCAGCCGGCGCGCTGACCATCGCCATCGCCAACAACGCCGGATCGGTGCTGGGCGAAAAGGCCGAGCACGCGATCGTCGCGGTCACCGGCAGTGAGATCGTCGCCGGGTCCACCCGCATGAAGGCGGGCACGGCGCAGAAGGCCGTGCTCAACCTTCTCTCCACCGCGATCATGATCCGTCGGGGCCTCGTCTATCAGGGCCGGATGGTCGCCATGCGCATATCCAATGCGAAGCTCTTGCAACGCGGGCGCGGCATGGTCCAGGATATCGCTGGAGTGGATACCGGCGTGGCGGCCCAAGCGCTCGAAACGGCGGGCGGAGAGATCCGTCTCGGCGTGATCGTCGCCATGGGGGTTCCCCTCGAAGAAGGACGCGCTCTCCTTGAGGCGCACGGGGGTAGTCTGCGCGAAGTCCTGCAGGTCCTGAAAAGGCGAGATTGATCGAAGATGCGTGACATTGCCTGGACTCGCAGTGACGAAGGGACGCCGCTGTACCTGCAGCTTGCGCGATCGCTGCGCGAGCATATCAGCAGCGGCGGCATCGATCCGGGCAGCGCCCTTCCCTCCGAGCGCGATCTCAGCGAGATGGCGGGCATGTCGCGCGTTACCGTGCGCAAGGGCATCGAACAGTTGATCGACGAAGGCGTTCTGTTCCGCAAACAGGGCTCGGGCACTTTCGTCGCGCGGCGGATCGAGGCGCCCGGCGCGAAACTCAGCAGCTTTTCCGATGACACCCGCTCACGCGGGGAAGACCCCGGCGTGGTGTGGATTTACAAGTCCTACGCCCAGCCAACAGAAGAAGAAGCCGCCGCGCTCGATGTCTTGACGACTGCCAAGGTCGCACGTCTTGGCCGAGTGCGCCTGGCCGGCGGTGAGCCGCTTGCGATCGAGCATGCGGTGATCCCGGCCGTCTTCATGCCGGATCTCGAAAGTCTGGGAGATTCGCTTTACCAGGCCTTGGAAAGCCACGGTTTTCGGCCCACGTCCGGCACTCAGCGCGTACGCGCTTCGCTGGCGACGCCGACCGAAGCCGGCATTTTGTGCGTGGAACAGAATTCCGAGGTTCTGCGGATCGAACGCAAGACGCGGATCCCCGACGGTCGCATCGTCGAATTCACCCGCTCGGTCTATCGCGGCGACCGCTACGAATTCGTGACCGAACTCAACGAAGTCTGAAGTCTGGCGAGCCAGTCTTCACCGGCCCGTCTATTCTCAGGCCTTCCGGGCGAACCAGATCACGTGATCGTGGCCCTTGCCGTTGGTGTAGGCCTTCACTTCCAATGCCTCCACCTCGAAACCGGCTTCCGCCAGTTCAACGGTGAACTTGGGCTCGGGAGTAGCAGACCAGATTGCAAGCACGCCGCCGGGCCTGAGCGCAGCCATGGCAGCCCGCAGGCCGTGCGGCGAATAAAGGTGGTCATTCAGACGCCGCGTGAGCCCTTCGGGGCCATTGTCGACATCGAGCAGGATCGCGTCGTAAGCGTCCCGCCCCGAATCGATGAGCATCGCGACATCGTCGCTGACGAGCACGACGCGCGGATCTTCCAGGCAATTACCCGTCAGTTCCCGCATCGGGCCGCGCGCCCATTCGATGATCTCGGGGACGATCTCCACCACCGTCACGCTCGCATCGTCGCCCAGTGCGGCAAGCGCGGCGCGGAGGGTGAAGCCCATACCGTAACCACCGATCAGCAGCTGCGGCGCTGCACGGTCGCCCAGACGCTCGCACGTCATCGTCGCAAGCGCTTCTTCCGATGCGATGATGTCCGTGCTCATCAGCTCGTTGCGGTCGAGAAGAATGGCGAAATCATCGCCATTGCGCACGAGCTTCAGCTCCACGCCATCGGGCACGCGAGCGGTGCCGATCAGTTCGTCTTCCGCCGTTGGCTGCAGCATTGGCTCGATCATCACGGCACCTTTCGGAAGTGTCAGTTTACTTCCGGCGTGCCTTGCGCGCAGCGTACTTCGCATCGCGAGCCGCCTTGCGTTCGGCTTCGGTAAGTTCGGGAGGCGGGGCAGCCGCGATCGCGTCAAGCTTTGCCTGTTCGGCCTTAGCGGCCTTTTCAGCAATCTTCGCTTCACGGGCGGCCTTGGTGGCCTCGCGCTTGGCGGCCTGAGCGGCCTCGCGCTCGGCGGCCTTCGCCAGACGCTCTGCCTGCACGGCCGGGTCGATCGGGGCCTTCGACTTCAGCAGCTCAAGGGCTTTCGCCCGAGCCTGCGCGGCGGCATTCACCCGGTCCTGAATGCCCGGTTCCTTGTATCCTGCCATCAACTGCTACCTAGTTCTCTTCTGATCATCTTGAATCGGAAAAGCGGCGCACCTGAAAGGCGCGCCGCTTCCGTTAAACCGTTCAGGCCGGCTGAAGGTTGACGGCCGAGGTCTTGCCACGGCGATCGGTTTCCAGCTCGTAAGAAACGCGCTGTTCCTTGTCGAGGGTGCGCATGCCAGCGCGCTCAACGGCCGAGATGTGCACGAAAGCGTCGTCACCGCCGCCCTCAGGCGCGATAAAACCATAACCCTTGTCGGCGTTGAAGAACTTTACTTTTCCGGTAATCATGGGACGCATTCCTTGTCCGAGGTTGGCGGGCATACACCAACGTGGTGCATCCCGGCTTCGCGAAGCAACTAAGGGACAAAGGGAGCAGCTGAAGCGGCCCGATATCCGTCGATGGCGACATCAGCGTCGACGCCCATAGCACATTCTTTGCAGATAGCCATGACTGGTGTGAAATGGTTGGCAGGACGTGGAAAACATCCGCCGCCCGCCAAGGCTCCCGGATAATCATCGGCACGATGCGATAAGTCGCCGCAAGCTCGCCGCCCCTCATGTCTACCCGTCCAGGCGCAGGATTGGCTGACTTAGGCTGCTCGCGCCATCGCCGCCAAGCCCCAAAGCCTTGCTCCCGCATCCTGCGCGGCATCAACTTCATCCGTTTTCGAGCCTCCAGTATGCGGCAGGATTTCGCTAAGCTGCGGAAGCATTTGGTTCCCGGACAATTCAATCGAAATCGGACGAGTTCCGAATTGGCGAATCCTGCCAAACCCCTATCCCCATCCGTGAAGAATCAAGACGGCAAACAGCAGAAAATATCGCATCATTCGGCATCGACGCGGCCGGATGATGCGGTGTGGCCTACCTCGGCCGGGATCGAGGTTTTCACCCCATGCCGCATCCTGATCGTGCGTTGCGCTCGCCGTGACACCGGGGTCCTCCAATCTAGGTTCGCCTTTCGTGGGAGATCGTAAAATGCCTGTCGCCACAAAGATTTCGTCGACAACCGCCGGTATCAGTTCCGCGCCAGTCCAGGCGATCGAGGGCACGGTGGCGGTCCCAACATCGGGCCGCAGACCAGCGCCACGGTAGCCTCATTGCCACCTGCTCCGCCGCATATCGACCTCATTGACGGCACAGAACTTGCCGGTAGCGCCGAGTTAGGAGCCCTCCTCACCCTGACCGATGGGGATGGCTGGCAATACCAGCCCTCTTGCCAGCACCATCGTCGATTCCCTGCCCTCGGGAATACCGAAACTACTCCTCCGCCGGCGCTGATGCTGACCAACAACCTGCTGACGATCGCCGTCGGATCCAACATCGAAAAGCCTGTAAGGGTGGGCAATTTCGCCCTTGACTCAGCCTCAATCCGCTAGGCCCGCGCTTCGGCTTCACCGACACGAGCGAGCCTAACTCGACGGTTGAGGTTCGCCTGATCACCCCGGCACTGATTCTGGCGTTGTTGCCGGTTACCGCTGACAGCAGCGGCCATTTCTCGATCAATCTGCTTTCCGCCACCACGCTCATTCATTTCGGGCTGAGCATCACCAACATCCTCAACCTGGGGGCACAGATATTGTTTGGCGTGGTGTCTGTAGACCAGCAGGGCAATGAAAGTGCCGCTCATCTGCTGGACCTCAGTCCGAACGGGCTATCGCTGAAACTCGGCCAGGTTGATGTGAACGGCACTATTGGCGATGATGTGATGGCAGGCACTACCACGGTTGAACATATCAATGGCGGTAGCGGCGATGACATCATCTTCAACGTCGGACAGGGCGACCGCACATCCGCTTTACCGGCCACTGCTGTGGGCAGTGCTGGGCTGTATCGTAGTGGCTGTTGCCTGGGCAGCGTTGGCCCGGATCGACGAAGTGACCCGCGGCGAAGGGCGGGTAGTCCCAGTCAGCCGGATGCAGAAAATCCAGAGCCTGGAAGGCGGCATTCTGGGTGACCTGCTGGTGCGCGAAGGCGACATGGTGCGGCGCGGGCAGCCGCTGGTTCGGCTGGACCGTACGCATTTCCAGACTTCCTTCGATGAGACCGCCAATCAGGCCACTGTGCTCAAGGCAGCAATTGCCCGGCTCCAGTCGGAAGTGCTGGGCAAGGGCGCGATCAGCTTCCCCCCTGAAGTTCCGGGCGATAGCTCTGTCGCACGATCTGAGCGGGAGTTGTTCGCATGCGCCGCAGCAAGCTGGAAGAAGGCCGCCGGACCCTGCATCAACAGATGCGTATCGCTCAGGGGCAGCTAGCCATCGTCCAGCCCCTGACCGCGCACAAGGTGGTAAGCGAGATGGAAGCTCTCAAGCTGCAGCAGGATATCGCCACCTATAACGGCAAGCTGGTTGAACTGGAGAATACCTACGCGCAGGAAGCCTATACCGAACTGGCCAACAAGCAGGCGGAACTGAGTGCGATAACTCCGATCGTGCAGCAGCGCAGCGACCAGTTGCGGCGCACCGAAATCCGGTCCCCGGTGCACGGGAGGGTGAACACCGTTTTGATCAACACGCGCGGCGGTGTGGTGCAACCGGGCGAGCCGATCATGGAAGTCACACCGATGGAAGACCGCCTGCTGATCGAGGCGCGCATCCGCCCGCGCGATGTCGCCTTCATCGTCCCCGGCATGCCGGCCAAGGTCATGATCACCGCTTACGACTACACGATCTACGGAGACCTCAACGGCAAGGTCGAACGGATCGGCGCCGACACCGTCGAGGAAGAAACCGTGCGCGGCAAGGAGGCCTATTATCAGGTTCTGATCCGCACAGACGGCGCGAACCTGATCCGGGACGGCAAGCCGCTGCCTATCATTCCAGGGATGGTGGCCGAAGTGGACATCCTCAACGGCAAGCGCAGCGTGCTCAATTACCTGCTGCGCCCAATCCTAAAGGCACGGCTGCACTAGGCGGCCGAACGTTCCCCCTCATCCGCTTCTGCCTCCGCGTGGCCGCTGATCTCGGCACCGGCATCGGGTGCGAAGCGCAGGTTCCAAACGGTAGCAGTCAGCGATATCGCCGTGACCACCCAGAATGCCGCCGAGAAATCGCCCATGGTCGGTGCCGTATTGCCGTTAGTCACCATCGCCAGGTGCAGCGCCACCGCCGCCACGCAAATCCCCAGTGACAGCATCAACTGCTGGAAGGTGGAATAGAACGCCGTAGCGCTGCTCATATGCTGCTTGTCCACGCCAGCGTAAGCGATGGTGTTGTAGGCGGTAAACTGAAACGACATGAAAAAGCCCGAGAAGGCAAGAACGCAGAACATTGCCCATACCGGCCAGGACGCGCTGAACAGCCCGCAGATTGCGTAGCCTGCGGTGGCGATCACGCCGTTCCAGATCAGGGCACGGCGGAAACCGAACCGACGCAGTACCCGCTGCGCCATGCTTTTCATCGCAAGCGAGCCGATCGCAGTCGCCACGGTGATCGTGCCACTGCGCGCCGCCGAAAGGCCAAGGCCCACCTGCATCATCAGCGGCAAGAGGAATGGCTGCGCTCCCTGGGTGATGCGGGTGATCGAACCGGCGATCACGGCCAGGCGGAAGGTTTCGTCCTTAAGCAGACCGAGGTCCAGGATCGCGCCGACGCGGCCCCGCGCATGGCGAATGTAGAACACGCCGGCAACCATGCCGATCGCAACCAAAGTCGATGCCATGGCCCCCTCCCCGGGGCGACTGACCATCTCGAAGCCGAACAGCAGGCAACCCAGGGACACACCGCTGAGAATGAAGCCCAGGGTATCGAAACGGGGCGGTTCATCCTCGCGGATATTGGCGATGAAACGGCCGACCAGCCAAAACCCGAGCGCGCCCACGGGCAAATTGATGTAGAAAATCCAGCGCCAATCCAGATAGGTCACGATGAAGCCGCCCAGCGGCGGGCCAACGATCGGCCCGATCAAGGCTGGCACCAGCAGCCACGACATCGCGTTCACCATGTCGCGCTTGGCGACCGAGCGCAGCAGCACGAGCCGTCCGACCGGGATCATCATGGCGCCGCCGATTCCCTGCACGAAGCGGGAGACGACGATCGTTTCCAGCGTGGGAGATTGGCCGCAGGCAAGACTGCCCAGCATGAAAAGCAGAATGGCGGTTCGGAATACGGTGCGTGATCCGAAGCGGTCGGCCAGTACGCCCGATGCGGGAATGAAGATCGCCAGGGCCAGCAGGTACGATGTCAGCGCGACGCTCATTTCCTGCGGACGGACGCCGAAATCGCGGGCCATGGTTGGCAGCGCAGTCGCCAGCACGGTGGCGTCTACAAACTCCATGAACAGCGCTGAGGCAATGATCAGCGCGACCAGCCGGTAGTTCGCGCTCGACTGGGGCGGTCCAAGATCATCCGTGCGTGCAAGCGAGCCTGCGGCCGGGACGATTCCGTCGCGTACTTCGGCGTTGACCGAGGCTATGCCGCGCCGACGCGGCCTCACCTTAGGGCCTCTGCGGCATGGGCTGGAAGATACATGGCCTGCTTTCCGGTTCGAGAACTCTGATCTCCTCTCCCAAACCGGGCGGTCCATCTGCGTGGGCGCGCCGCATGATCCATATAGGCATGTCCGGGCGCATTGGAACCCTTACCCCAACCTCGTGATCGCCGTTCGGGCATCGGCGGCGACACTGAGAGCGTCGATCTCACAGCGCCGTGCCAGCGCTTCGCCTGGATTGGAGCGGAAGGGCGTGATGCGCGGGTCTTGGGTCAGCATGTCGTCGACGAGATGCGCCATCCTGTGCAATGGCTTAAGGCCAGTGCCCACGATAAACTGCAAGGCGCGAGCGCCTGCATGCCACATTAGCGTAGCATGTCGGACGTAAACGCACTTTCGATGACGAAAGGCCTTTTATGAAGCGGTTGATATTTTGCGCGATCAGCCTGTCCGCGCTTGTTAGCTGGCCTGCTGCTCAAGCCCAGTCGGCCCCTTCCGCAGAGACCCCTTCCCCGCCGCCCGCCCCCATAGCGATGCGCATGACGGCGGCGGAAGCGCACCAAGGTGCGGCGTCAGACGGCACGTATATCTATGCGATCGACAACGACCGGATCGGCAAATACCGCATCGCAACCGGCGAAAAAGTCGCGCAGTGGCAAGGCGAACGCCGCCTGTTTCCGCACATGAACAGCTGCACAGTAGTCAAGGCCGAACTCGTCTGCGCGGCCTCCAACTTTCCGGCAGTACCGCAGACCAGCGCGGTGGAGGTATTCGACACGCGCACGCTGAAGCACATCCGCAGCGTCAGCCTGGGCTTCGGCCCCGGATCGCTGACGGTGATGGACCGTCATGAAGGCAAGTGGTGGGCAGTTTTCGCCAACTACGAAGGCAAGGGCGGACAACCGGGCCGCGACTATCGCCAGACCATGCTGGTGCGCATGGACGACCAGTTCCGCGCCGAGGCAAGTTGGGCCTTCCCTGAGGAAGTGCTCGCCCGCATGGCACCCAAGAGCTGTTCGGGCCTTAGCTGGGGCGAGGATGGCATCATCTACGCCACGGGGCACGATCGACCCGAAGTCTATGCACTCAAGCTGCCCGAAGCTGGATCACGCCTGGAACTGTTGGAAACGCTCGGCATCTCCACGCCGGGGCAGGCGATCGACTGGGACCCGAAGGCAGCGCGCCGCCTCTGGTCGATCGGCCGGGGCGCGAACGAAGTTATCGCCAGCGACATGCCTGCGGTGGTCGACCGGCACCCGTAAACAGCCATGCCGCCCCTTTCGAGGCGGCATGGTTCCATTTCACATCAGGCGGCGTCGACCAGAACGATTTCGCTGTCCTCGATCGCGGTCACCCGCAACACATCGAGGTCGCTGATCGCCGCGCCGTCGCGCGCATTCACGCGGATGTCATCAATCGTGACAGCGCCAGTAGCGGGCACCAGATAGCCCTTACGATCCTTGCCGATCGGATATTCCGCTGTTTCACCTGCTTTCAGCGTAGCCGCGACGATGCGGGCATCGGTGCGGATCGGCAAGGCGTCGTGGTCGTTCTCGTACCCCGAGGCGAGGGTCACGAACTTGCCCGAACGCTCGCCCTTGGGGAATGGCTTGGCGCCCCATGCGGGTGCGTCGCCGCTATGGGTTGGGATGATCCATATCTGGAAAATGCGCGTGGGGACGTCCTCCAGGTTGTATTCCGAGTGGCGCACGCCCGTGCCGGCAGACATCACCTGCACGTCGCCCGCTTCGGTACGGCCCTTGTTGCCAAGGTCGTCCTCATGCGTGATCGCGCCTTCGCGAACGTAAGTGATGATTTCCATGTCGCGGTGCGCGTGCGGCGGAAAGCCGGTCTTCGGCGCGATGGTATCGTCGTTCCAGACCCGCAGGTTGCCCCAGTGCACGCGCGAGGGATCGTGGTAGTCGGCGAAGGAAAAGTGGTGCTTGGCGTCCAGCCAGCCGTGGTTTGCGCCGCCGAGGCTGTCGAAGGGACGAAGTTCGATCATGGTAAGGTCTCCGGTGGAGGGGCGCATTCTGCGTCCCGTTGAGACCTATCTAGACTTCACCAGCTTTCTCGATCAGAGAGATAAAATAGCGCAGCTTGTTCGAGGAAATAGAAAAGTGAGCAATCCCGGCACCCCCACCCTGGATCAACTGCGCATCCTGCTGGCGATCGTCGATACCGGCAGTTTCGCCGCTGCCGGGCGCAAGCTCAATCGTGCGGTTTCGGTCATCAGTTATGGCATCGCCAATCTCGAAACGCAGCTGGGCCTGATCTTGTTCGACCGCGAGGGCACCCGCAAGCCCAAGCTGACGGTCGCAGGCCGCGCGGTGCTGGCCGAGGCCCGCAGCGTGGCGCAGGGGATCGACGGCCTGCGCGCCACGGTGAAAGGCCTGCTCGACGGGCTGGAAGCCGAAGTCGACCTGGCCGTCGACGTCATGCTCCCTGCCGAGCGGCTCGGGCAGGTCCTGCGCGATTTCGCGGCGCAGTTCCCGACCGTCCAGCTACGCCTCCACGTCGAAGCGCTGGGCGCGGTGACTGCCATGGTGCTCGACGGGACAAGCATCATCGGTCTTTCGGGGCCGCTGTCTGCGGGGGTCGTGGGGATCGAAAGCCGGTTAGCGGGATCCGTGCCGATGGTTCCTGTCGCCGCGCCCGATCATCCGCTCGGGCAGATGACGCTGATCCCGCCGGGCGCCGGGCGAGAACACATCCAGCTGGTGCTGACCGATCGTTCGCGCTTCACCGAGGGACAGGATTATTCTGTGGTCAGTCCCAAGACCTGGCGCCTTGCGGACCTTGGCGCAAAGCATGCCCTGCTGCGACAGGGGATCGGCTGGGGCAACATGCCGCTACAGATGATCGAGGGCGACCTTATGGCCGGCACGCTGGTCCGGCTCGTAATGCCAGATCACATCGGCGGGACCTACCGGTTTGCCGGCATCTGGCGCCGCGACACGCCGCCGGGCCCGGCGGCTTTGTGGCTGCTCGACCAGTTCGTGGCCCTCGGCGCGGGCGACCGCGAGCTGGAAGAAATGGCCGATATCTGACCTTACGCGATCATGACATCGCCGGCGGCGATTTCAGGAAGGGGTCGTCGGGCAAGGGGATGAATTCCTGATCGTCGGCATCGGGCAGCTTCATGCGGCCTGCATCCCAGTCGGCAGCGGCCTGCCGTAGCCGGTCCTTCGAAGACGAGACGAAGTTCCAGTAGAGAAAACGCTCCCCCACCGGCTCACCGCCCAGCACCATGACCGTGGAACCCTCAGCCGCCGTCATGCGCGAGGCATCGGCGCCAAGCACGAGCATCTGCCCTGCCCCATAGCGCTGGCCGTCCAGTTCGATCGCCCCGGTGGCGATATAAATCGCGCGCTCGGCATGGCCCACGGGGATTTCCGCCTGGGCGCCAGCGTCCATGTCGAGGTGCGCGTAGAAGAGCGGCGAATGCGTGCGCACGCTGGCGGTAAGGCCATAGGCGCTGCCCGCGATCAACTGGCCGCGCACTCCGCCATCGCTCCACTGCGGCAGGTCGCCCCCGGCGTGGTGCGAGAAGGATGGCGCAGTTTCCTCGTCTCCATCAGGCAAGGCCACCCATGCCTGGATGCCGTGGAGGTGATCGCCCACACTGCGCGCTTTCTCGAAACGCTCGCTATGCGTGATGCCGCTGCCTGCGGTCATCCAGTTCACCTCCTGAGGCCGGATCGCCTGATGCGAACCGACGCTGTCGCGGTGAACGATCTCGCCGGAGAATAGGTATGTCACGGTCGAAAGGCCGATGTGCGGATGCGGGCGCACGTCCAGGCTGCGCGGCGCTCCGGCCGCCACGTCCAGCGGTCCCATATGGTCGAAAAACACGAAAGGGCCGACCATGCGCCGCTTCGCGAACGGCAGGACGCGGCCGACGTCCAGCCCTCCGCCAAGACTGCGCCGACGCTGCTCTATCACCATTTCGATCATGGCTTCCTGCATACGCCAGGAACGATGCGCATGCCACGCGAAATCGACCGCGCACGGCCCCTCGCTCAGGCCGCGTCGGCGGACTGGTTCCTGCCCGATTGCTTGGCCCGGTACAGCGCGCCATCCGCGTTCTTCATTGCATCACCGCTGTCCTGCCCGGCAACGAGGCGCGCTATGCCTACGCTCACAGTCGTGCGGATGACTGCGCCCGAGGCGTCCTGCACGGCCGTCTGTTCGAGGCGCTTGCGGACACGCTCGCACACCAGGCGCGCCTGATCGCTTGGCATGCCGCTGAGGATCACGGCGAACTCCGCGCCTCCGAGCCGGGCGATCAGGTCTCCTTCGCGCATGCTGGAGCGCAGGATCGCGACGAAGCGGGCCAGCACCAGGTCACCCGCCGCGTGGCCATACCGGTCGTTGATCTGCTTGAAATGGTCGAGGTCGAAAACCGCGAGACAGCCCAGTACGCCATCGGCCAGTATGGTATCGGCCAGCACGCTATGGGTGGGTATCGATCCCAGCAGCGCCGACAGCGCCTCGTCGAAGGCCCGCCGGTTGTACGCACCGGTCAGCGGATCGGTCATCGCCTTGTGGGTCAGGTCTTCCATGAGCTTGCGCCGCCCGGTCACCTCGCGCACGATGCTGACGGTGCCCGCACCCGGCCGTCGTCATCTATCGTCGCGCGCATGTGGCTTTCTACCCATACCATCGCGCCATCCTTGCGGATTACCCGGTACTCGGCGATGGCGGTTTCGTCCGAATTGGCCAGCGCGCGGCGCCGCGCATCTAGGACGCCGGGCAGGTCTTCCGGCGACACGAGGTGGAACATCACGCCCCCGATCAGTTCTTCGGGACGATAGCCCCAGACGCGCTCGGTCGCGGGCGAGGCGTAGCGCAAGGTTCCATCCAGTCCCAGCCGGATGATGATGTCGCTCGTCCGGTCGAGGACGAGGCGGTGCAATGCCTCGACGGCACGTAGCCTGTCGAGCATCCGGCGCCGGGTCCGCAATTCAGCGGCAAGCGGCAGCAGGATGAGTACGATCGAGGCGAAGTATATCTGCAGGACCTGCAGCTTCAGCGCCATGCTGACGTGCAGCATTGTCGTCGGGCCATAGCCGGCGAGCGAGAAGGATAGCCCGATCGTCAGCAGGATAAGGATCGAGGCCACCGCGCCAAACCGCCCGAGCCTGACCGTAGCCGCGATCATCGGCAGGAACGGCACCATCACCAGCGGGATCCGGTTCTGCCCGAAAGTGAGTAATGACGCGGCCGTCACGAGCACCAGGAGCCCAACGGCTTCTCCCAATCGGGAAGCTCCGGCAGAAGCGAGCCACTGGCGCGTCTGCCCGCGAAATGTCAAAAGCAGGGGCGGCGCGAACGCCACCATTCCCAGGGCGTGACCGGCATACCAATCGCGCCAGGCCAAGCCATAAGGGATGCCCCGGGCAACCAGCGCGCAAAGCGCTCCAAAGAAGGCTGAACCCGCGGGAACCAACACACCCGCCACGGCCAGGAAACAGGCCACCTCGGGCACCGACTGGAAACGTCCGAAGCGAGGGAACAGCCGCTTGACAAGCCAAGCCGCCGCATAAGCCTCGGCAATGCAGACCAGCGGCAGGGGCACAGAGACGACGCCTTGCAGTCCGAACAGGAACGATGTCAGAAGACCGGCCGGCACGCATGCCAGCGTAATGCCAATCCAACGCCGGCGGGGCGTGGCGGCGAGTTTCGCGAACAGGACCGCTCCCGCTGGCCACACTATCGCCACACCGCCGTCGAAGCGCGTGAGTTGCAACGCGGCCGATGCGCAGACGAAATAGACCACCGCCGTCAGGACAGCTTCGCGCCAGGCAGAAGCAGAACGTGGAAGGGCGAAGCGGGACATCTCTCGCGGATACCTATAGACGGTTAGAATAACGTAAACCTGGGATTTCGTTCAGCGATGTCCGGCTTGTCGCCAACGCAGTCGGATGGCGGAACCCTCACGCCGCAAATGGTTTTCGATGAGTGCAATTGTGCACCCAAGCGCCCGTAAGCCGCTGCAAATGGTCATTTGCATTGACGAGCAGCCTCGTCATGTGCTGGTAACTAATAGCCGTCTCATCAATCGGGTTCGCTGATCGAAATACAGCGGCGACTATGCGGCACTTTCCGGGAGAAACTCATGGCAGAAACCGAACAGCTCGATCTCACCACTCTGACTGTGCAACTCCTGAGTGCCTATGTGGCGAACAACAGCGTGGCGAGTACTGACCTTGCCGGTCTGATCCAGACGACCAGGGCAGCGCTTACCGGCCAGGTGGAACCCGATCCCGTACCAGCGCCCGAATACGTACCGGCCGTGACTGTGCGCAAGAGCCTGGCTTCGCGCGATCATCTGCTCAGCTTGATCGACGGCAAGCCTTACAAGACGCTCAAGCGCCACCTTGCCAGCCACGGCCTGACCCCCGCCGAATATCGGGAACGCTACAACCTGTCCAAGGACTATCCGATCGTGGCCCCGGCCTATTCGGAAATGCGCCGGGAAGTTTCCGTGCGCCTGGGCCTCGGTCGTCGTCCGGAAACCGCGTCGCCGGTGACGGAACCGGCGGTCGAAGCCGCCCCTGCATCTGCCCCCGTTCCCAAGGCTAAGGCCGCTCCAAAAACCAGCGCAGCGAAAAAGCCCAGCGCTGCGAAGGTCAAGCCACCGGTCAAGGCCGAGGCGCCTGTCGTACCCGATGTTCCCGCAAAGCCGAGCCCCGCAAAGCCGCCCCGCACCAGGGCAAAAGCTGCCACCAAGGATGCACCGGCAAGCGCGCCCGAAGTCACGGCCACTGCGCCGGGCGATGCGCCGAAGCCGCGCGCAAAGAAGGCCGCAGGTGATACCGCCGCAAAGCCGAAGGCACGTAGCGCCCGGATGGCGAGGCCGAAAAACCCGCCTGAAGCCTGAGCGACAAGCACTCGGTACGCGCCAGGGTGGGGGCCAGTTTCCAGTTCCCACCCAAGGTCCGCGCAAGTCTTCGCATGTATTGTGAAGCGTGCATAAAGTTTTCGATACTCAGGTATCGATACTAGCCGAAACAACCCGCCTGGGTCCCGTGCCTGGCCATGCACAACGCTTGCGGCATTTGCGATTGACGTAGCGGGTCTCCTCGCCACAAGCGGCCCGCACTGCCTGTCGAGGGCTGCACCGCATTGTCGAGGAACGCCATGTCCAAGCACGATTCCGACCACCCAACGCCTCTCAATCCCGCGCCCCTCAAAGCTGACAGGCGCAAGTTCCTCGAAGGTCTGGCCGCTTTGGGCGCAGCCGCTGCGGCAGGCGGCCCGGCCACTGCCGCCCAGGCGCGCGACGCACGCGGAATCCACAAGGGACCTGCCCGCCCGGTTAGCGACGCCAGGCTGCGGGAAGCGATCGACACGGTGGTGGTGATTTATGCCGAAAACCGCAGCTTCAACAATCTCTTCGCCGATTTTCCGGGGCTGGAGCAACCACTCGCCTCCGTCCCTGCGGACCGTTGCATCCAGCGCGACCGCGACGGCAAGCCATTCGACAGGCTGCCCAAGATCTGGGAAGGCCTCGTCCCGGACAAACAGGTGGTCGAACACACCGAATACGCCATCGGCCCGGACGACCTGCCGCTTCTGCCCAACGCTCCCTTCGCGCTGAAAACCCCCGATGGCGATCCATTGCCGCAGGGCGTGGTGACGCGCGATCTCGTCCATGCATTCTACCAGAACCAGTGGCAGATCAACGGCGGACGCAACGATGGTTTCGTCGCCTGGGGTGACAGCGGCGCTCTGGTCATGGGGCACTATGCCGACAGCCGGGCGCAGCTGCGCCTGTGGCAGACCGCACTCGAGTTCACGCTTTGCGACAACTTCTTCATGGGTGCTTTCGGCGGCTCGTTCCTGAATCACCAATATCTCATCGCCGCGCAGCCGCCCTTCTACCCCGATGCCGACAAGGGCCCGCCCGCCAAAAGCATCGCGCAGATCGAAGGTGCAGACCCGGCCGGCATCCGGCTCAAGCTGGCGGCAAAGACATCGGCCAGCGCGATGGACGGCCCCGCCAGCTTCGCGCCCAGCACGCTCTCGCCTGACTTCTGGGCGGTAAACACCATGCTCCCCCCTTATGCGCCGACCTACCAGCTCGACCTCGCGAAGCCGGGCTATGCCGACTGGTCGAGCGGACACACGCTAGTGCCCCAGCAGCACAAGACGATCGGCGATGTCCTTTCGGCGCGCGGGATTGGCTGGGCATGGTACGCCGGGGGTTGGAACGCAGCGCTGGGCGGCAATGGCAATAATATGCAATTCCCGTCCCGCCCGAACTTCCAGCCTCACCACCAGCCTTTCAACTATTACGGCCGCTTTGCCCCGGGCACGCAGGACCGCAAGGAACACTTGCGCGACGCCGGCGAAGGCAGCACCGCACGTACCAATCACTTCCTCGCCGATGTCGAAGCAGGGAGCCTGCCTGCGGTCAGCTTCTACAAGCCGCAGGGCAACCTCAACATGCACGCCGGCTACTCGGACATCGATGCCGGCGACCGCCACCTTGCCGCCGTGATGGACGCCCTGCGCGCCAGCCCGCAGTGGGAGCGCATGATGGTGATCATCACCTTCGACGAGAACGGCGGATGGTGGGACCACGTCGCGCCGCCAAAGGGTGACCGCTGGGGCCCCGGCACGCGCATTCCCGCCGTCGTCGTCTCACCCCATGCCCGGCGCGGAACGGTGGATCACACGATCTACGACACCGGCTCGATCGCGCGCTTCCTCACCCGCCGCTTCGGACTGGAGAAGCTGCCCGGCCTCGTCATGCGAGAAAAGGCCATGATCGCGGCGGGCGGCGTTGCGCCGGGCGACCTCACGGCGGCGCTCGACCTCTAGGGATGCTCTGCGGGGCGGAGCGACAAGCCCGCCCTGCACCTCCTGCTTATTCCGGCGGGAGGCCATCAGGCAGATCGAGATCTTTCGCGAAAGGATGGTCGCCAAGACAGTGTGCGGCGCCGCGCGTATGCTTGGCCGCAGGTTCCTCGGGCCAGTAGAGCCGCATCGGGTTCGTCACAAGGAGCTTCATCTGAAGCGCAGCGGTGGGCGCGATGCGGGGGATCATATCGACCAAATGGCCGTCGTCAGGGACGTTGTCCTGCATATTGGGGTGCGGCCAGTCGGTGCCCCATATCACGCGGTCCTGATAATCCGATACCAGCGGCGCGACTGCATCGGCGAAGGCGTTCCAGGGAGCGCCCGCCGCATCCAGACGGTCGGGACAGGTAGCCTTGAACCAGATGTCGTCGCGGGAATCGAGCAGGCGGCGGAAGGCCTTCATATCAGCGCCGTCCGGCCCCTGGGTTACGTCGGGGCGGCCCATGTGATCGATCACCAGCGGCACCGGGATCGCGTCCATGAAGGGCCGCAGTTCGTCGAGGATATCGGCTTCGAAGTAGATCACGACATGCCAGCCCTCTGGCAGACGACTGGCGGCGTCGAGAAACCTGTCCTTGGGCGCATCGTCGACGAGGCGCTTGAGGAAGTTGAAGCGGATGCCGCGAATACCGCCTTCGTGCATGGCCGCAAGCTCGGCCTCGGAGATCGCCGGGTCGACCACGGCGACGCCCCTCGCCTTGCCTTGCGATCTGGCGATGGCGTCGAGCGTGGCGGCGTTGTCGGTGCCGTGGCAACTCGCCTGAACGATGACATTGCGCATGAATCCCAAGTGATCGCGCAGGGCGAACAGCATGTCCGGGCCGGCATCTTCGGGTAAGTATTTCGCCTTGGCGCTGAACGGGAACTGGGCCATCGGCCCGAACACATGGCAGTGCGCGTCTATCGCGCCGGGGGGCGGGGTGTAGAGCGGCTTCGACGGATTGCCGTGCCAGGAAACGATACGGTCAGACATAGACGATCCCGTCCATCAGCTTGCGCGCGGTGCGCAGCAGGGCAGCGCTGACGACGGCGCCGCTTTCGTCGGTTTCGAGCACGCAGCTCATCTCGCCGGTCGGGTGCTCGACAGAGAGAATCTTGCGCGGATCCGGCGGGATCTGCGCCACTTCGGCAGCGGGTGAACCTTCGATCAGGCAGGCCGTGGCGACCGAAACCGCGCCGAGCACGCCGATCGTGGCATGGGCGCGGTGCGGGATGAAGCTGCGCACGGTCACCGCGCCGCCGCCGCGAGGCGGGGCCACCAGCATCATCTTGGGCACTGATTTATCGGTAACATCGCCCAGGTTCATCCGCTCGCCAACGGCAAGGCGGATCGCCTCGATCCGGGCTTTCAGCTGGGTGTCGGCATCGAGGGTGTCCCGGTCCTCATAGCCGGTGACGCCGATATCCTGCGCCTTCATCACCACGCAGGGCATGCCATTGTCGATCAGCGTCACCGGCACTCCGTTCACCACATCGACCGCGTTGCCCGAGGGCAGCAGCGCCCCGCAGGAGGAGCCTGCGGTATCGCGAAACTCCAGCGGGATTGGCGCGTGCGTGCCCGGAACGCCGTCTATCGCGGCGCCCCCTTTGTAGGTCACCGCCCCGCCCGGCGTCTGCACCGTGGCGACCGCGACCTGCCCGGTGTTCTCCATGAAGATTGCGACGCGGGTTTCATCGCCGGTGGGCATGGCCAAGCCGCGCTCGATGGCGAAGGGGCCGACGCCGGCGAGGATGTTGCCGCAGTTCTGCTGATCGGAAACCAGAGCCTTGTCGACGAAAACCTGCAAGAACAGATAATCCACGTCGATCCCCTCGCGCATGGACTTGCTCACCACGGCGACTTTGCTGGTCAGCGGGTCGGCGCCGCCCATTCCGTCGATCTGGCGTGGGTCGGGGGAACCCATCACGCCCAGCAGAAACGCATCGCGCGCGGCGGTGTCCGCGGGCAGGTCATCCTTGAGGAAATAGCCGCCCTTGGACGTCCCTCCCCGCATCCACATGCACCTAACGGCTCCGTCTTCTTCGCCCCTTCCGAGCGCAAGACCGGTCCCCACTTTTGCCGGAGGGGCGAGCGCCTTAGACATACCTGAGGCCTTCCTTTTCAAGCCGTTCGCGCATCTTGTACATCTCGAGGCCAAGCAAGCCGGAGGCCAGCTTGTCGCGCTTTTCGCCTTCGTTGGCTTCCCGGGCCTGCGCTGCGGCGAGGACTTGCGCCGCTTTCGCACGCGGCACCACGCAGACGCCGTCATCGTCGGCGATGATGACATCACCCGGCTGCACCGCCGCATTGGCGCACACGACAGGTACGTTGACGCTACCTAACGTGTTCTTGACCGTACCTTGCGCGTAGATCGCCTTGGACCAGACGGGGAATTCCATCTCGGTCAGATCGCGCACGTCGCGCACCCCGGCATCGATCACCAGCCCCCGGCAACCACGCGCGATTGCGCTGGTGGCGAGCAGATCGCCGAAGTAGCCGTCCTCGCAAGGGGAGGTCGGGGCGAGCACTATGATGTCGCCTTCCCTGAGTTGCTCGATGGCGACGTGGACCATCCAGTTGTCGCCCGGCGCCGCGCTGATGGTAACGGCAGAGCCGGCGATGCGCGCACCGCGATAGATCGGGCGCATGTAGCTGGCGAGCAGGCCGGTGCGGCCCTGCGCTTCATGGACGGTCGCCACGCCGCATTGGGCAAGGCCGTCGATCACTGCGAGGTCCGCGCGCTCGATGTTCTGGACGACGATACCACTCATGCCATGCGCTCCTTATCTCTATCATGAGATGGGGGATGCGGAGCCAGGGGGGAAAGAGAACTTTGGCAAATGCTATAGGATTTGGCTAAGAGTGAGATCATGGAGATATGGATCCTGAACCTGCGGCACCTGCGTGCCGTAGGAAAAATCGCGCAATTAGGAACGGTGAATGCCGCCGCTCTGGCCGTGAACCTCAGCCAGCCTGCGATAACACAGGCGTTGGGCCGGCTCGAAGCACAGTTGGGCCTGCCGCTGTTCGAACGGCGCCACGACGGCATGATTACAACTCCCGCAGGCGATATTCTCAGCCCCCGGATCGAGGCCGCGCTGGCGCATGTCCGCAGCCCGCATGTCACGATGTCGCGCCTGCGCGCCATGCTGGCACTGGCGGAAACCGGCAGTTATGCGGGCGCCAGCATCGCTACGGGATTGTCGCTGCCGTCGATCCACCGCGCAGTAAACGATCTGGCACTGGCGCTACGCCGTCCGCTGGTGGTGCGCCGGGGCAAGTCGGTCATGACGACCGAGGCGGGCACCCAGCTCGCCCGAGAGTTCCGGCTGGCACAAGTCGAGCTGGAAGCCGGCCTGTCCGAAATAGAGGCTCTGCGCGGTTATGAGACGCGGCGCATTTCCATCGGCGCCATGCCGCTGTCGCGCGCCCGTATCCTGCCTGCCGCTGTCGCCCGCTTCCTGGCCCGCCGGCCGCAAGTGCGCCTCACCATCGTGGAGGGATCGCGCGCGGAGCTGGTCGAGCCGCTGCGCAGCGGCATCCTCGACGTGATGGTAGGCGCTCTGCGCGATCCGCTGCTGGAGACCGATCTCGCGCAGCACCCGCTGTTCGAGGACGTGCCCGCCGTCTTCGCACGGCGCGGCCATCCGCTGGCGGGCACCTTGCCCGCAGCGCCCATCACTCCAGCTGACATGGCGCGCTATCCCTTCACCCTGCCCCCGCGCGGTACGCCGCTGCGCGACAGTTTCGACCGTTACTTCGCCGCGCACGACCTGCCCCTGCCTCAAGTCCCGGTCGAATGCGGCTCGGTGATGATGATCCGGCAGGTGATGATGGGCGGCAATTCGCTGGCCCTGCTATCGCCCGATCAGGTGCAGGTGGAGATCGAGGCCGGATGGCTGAGCGAACTCGCACGCCTGCCCGCACAGTTCGCCCGCACAATCGGCATGACCACCCGCGCCTCCCTCCGCCCGACCGAGGTTCAGGCGGAGTTTTTCGCCGATCTCGAGGCCGCTGCGCACGATGTGGGCGGACCGCCCTGAGATAGACGATTAGGCATAGCTTATCGCAAATAGGCAGTTCCGATTTGCCCGCAACAGGCCATGGAGGCAGGCAGGCGGCATGAGAGGTTCCATCGCCCTGATCGGGTTCGGCGAGGCCGGATCGACATTCGCCCGCGCCGCTGGCTGGGGTTCGCGCGCCGCCGCCTTCGATGTAGACCCCGCTCGCCGCGCCGAGATCAAAACGCACGGCGTCACGCCCTGCGCCAATGCCGCCGAGGCGCTTGCCGGGGCCGCCATCGTGCTCTCGCTGGTGACGGCGGACCAGGCTTTGGCGGTCGCCAGCGAATGTGCCGGGCTTGTCGCTCCCGATGCCCTGTTCTGCGACATGAACTCGGTCGCGCCGGGCACCAAGCGCAGCGCGGCGCAGGCCTTCGCCAAGGCTGGTCGGCGCTACGTTGACGTGGCGGTGATGGCGCCGGTCAACCCCGCGCATATGGCCGTGCCGCTCAATATTTCGGGCCCGGACGCCGACGAGGCCAGCGAACGCCTGCACGAGATCGGCTTCACGAAAGCCACGGTGGTCGGGGATGCGATCGGTCGCGCCTCGGCTATCAAGCTGGTGCGGTCGGTCATGGTCAAGGGCCTCGAAGCCCTGACCGCCGAGATGATGATGGCCGCCCATGCCGAGGGCGTGGCAGACGACGTTCTGGCCTCGCTCGACGCCAGCGAGAGGGCGCTCAGCTGGGCCGAGCGCGCCGATTATAACCTTGATCGAATGATGGTCCACGGCCGCCGCCGCGCCGCCGAAATGGCCGAAGCGGCGCAGATGCTCCGCGACCTGGGCATTGCGCCGATGATGACCGAAAACACCGTGAACTGGCAGCAGATACTGGCAGATCGCGGCATCAATCCGCCGCCCGCAGGCTACGCCGCCAAACTGGCCGCATTCCATAAAAAATCGACCGGAAAGAACTGAGCCATGAGCCTCGTCATCGATTGCCACGGCCACTACACCGTCCTGCCCAAGGCCCACGACGCCTGGCGCGAGGCGCAGGTTGCCGCCTACAACGCGGGCGAGACGATCCCCGCCTATCCCGAGATTTCCGACGCCGAAATCCGCGAGACGATCGAGCAGAACCAGCTGAAACTCATCAGGGATCGCGGCGCCGACCTGACGATCTTTTCGCCCCGTGCCAGCGCAATGGCGCACCACGTCGGCGACCAGGCGATCTCTGACGAATGGGCGTTTCATTGCAACAATCTTATCGCCCGCGTGGTGGCGATCTTTCCCGAGACATTCGTGGGCGTATGCATGTTGCCGCAGTCGCCCAAGGCGGACCTGACCGCGAGCATCCGGGAACTTCGCCGCTGCGTGGAGGAGCTGGGCTTCATCGGTTGCAACCTCAACCCCGATCCGGGCGGCGGCCACTTCGAGCATCCGGCGCTGACCGACGAATACTGGTTTCCGCTCTACGAAGTGATGTGCGAGCTGGACGTTCCGGCGATGATCCACGTCTCGGGTTCGTGCAATCCGGCGATGCACGCCACCGGCGGCTTCTACATCGCGGCGGATACCATCGCTTTCATGCAGCTGATGCAGGGGGATCTTTTCGCGAAGTTCCCCACCTTGCGCTTCATCATCCCCCACGGCGGCGGCGCGGTGCCTTATCACTGGGGCCGCTACCGGGGCCTTGCCGACATGCTCAAAAAGCCCAGCCTCGACGAATACATCATGAAGAACGTGTTCTTCGACACCTGCGTGTACCACCAGCCCGGCGTGGACCTGCTGGCCGACGTGATCGCCAACAAGAACATCCTGTTCGGCTCGGAGATGGTCGGCGCGGTGCGCGGGATAGACCCGCAGACCGGCCACTACTTCGACGATACCAAGCGCTATGTCGATGCGCTGGACATCTCGGACGAAGAGCGCCGCGCCATCTTCGAAGGCAATACCCGCACGGTCTTCCCGCGCCTCGACGCGCAGCTCAAGGCGCGGGGGCTGTGAGCGGACCACGCGATATCCACGGATACCTCGGCGAGTTCGAGGATATTCCCGGCACCCGCGTCTACACCGCCGCGCGGGCACGGCAGGGCTATCACCTCAACCAGTTCGCGATGAGCCTGATGAAGGCCGAAAACCGCACCCGCTGGCTGGCCAACGAAGCCGCCTACCTCGACGAATGGCCGATGACGCCGGGCCAGAAGGCAGCCGTGCTGGCGCGCGATTACAACTTGCTGCTCGACCTTGGCGGCAACATCTATTTTCTAGCAAAAGTCTTCTCGACCGATGGCTTCAGCTTCCTGCAGGCGGTCAGCACCATGACCGGCATGAGCGTGGAAGAATACTCGGCGATGATGAACGCCGGCGGCCGCTCGCCCGAAGGTGTACGGTCCATCACAGCCAACCGTGCAGCCGAGGGCGATCCGGCGATAAGGAAGCAGCGCTGACATGGCCCGGATAACCGCAGGCATCGCATCGAGCCATGTGCCGCTGCTCGGCGTCGCCGCCGACATGGGCAAGGACCGCGACGCGTATTTCGCCCCGATCTTCGAAGGCTACGACTGGACGCGCGAATGGATCGCGAAGCCCGAGGTTAAGCCCGATGTCGTGATCCTGGTCTACAACGATCACGCATCCGCCTTCGACATGAAGATCATCCCCACTTTCGCGATTGGCTGCGGCGAACGCTACAAGCCCGCCGACGAAGGCTGGGGACCGCGCAAGGTGCCCGACGTGGAAGGCCACCCCGACCTCGCCTGGCACATCGCGCAGAGCCTGATCCTCGACGAATTCGACATGACCATCATCAACGAGATGGACGTCGACCACGGCCTCACCGTGCCGCTGACGATGATGTACGATGCGCCCGATGCCTGGCCGGTCAAGGTGATCCCGCTGGCGGTCAACGTGGTCACCTATCCGCCGCCCTCGGGCAACCGCTGCTGGGCGCTGGGCGAGGCGATCGCGCGCGCCGTTCAGTCTTACGATCAGGATCTCAACGTGCAGATCTGGGGCACCGGCGGCATGAGCCACCAGCTTCAGGGGCCGCGCGCCGGGCTCATCAATGCCGAATGGGACGCCATGTTCCTTGACGGCATGATCGGCACCACGCAGAAACTGCGCACGATCCCGCATATCGAATACCTGCGCGAGACCGGCTCGGAAGGCATCGAGATGGTCATGTGGCTCATCATGCGCGGCGCGCTGGGGCGCGAGACACGGGCCCTTCATCGGCACTACCACGTACCCTGCTCCAACACCGCGATCGGGCACATCGTACTTGAGCCGGTCGACGGCACGGTGCCGCCCAGCCCCACGCTGGAAGGCAATAACGCCGCCGCACAGGCCGCGATCTGATTTCAAACGCTTCAAGAAATTCCAAGGAGAAATCCATGCGCATTGCCCTCGTGGGCGCCGGTGCCTTCGGTGAGAAGCACCTCGACGGCCTCAAGAACATCGACGGTGTCGAGATCGCCTCCGTCATCAGCCGGTCGGCCGGGCAGGCCGCAGAAGTCGCTGCCAGATACGGCGCGCCGCACTCCGGCACCGACCTTGCGGAAGCCTTGGCCCTGCCCGATGTCGACGCGGTGATCCTGTGCACACCCACTCAGATGCACGCCAGGCAGGCGATCGCCTGCATGAATGCGGGCAAGCACGTACAGGTCGAAATCCCGCTGTCGGACAGCTGGGCGGATGCCGAAGCGGTGGCCGCTAAAGCGAAGGAAACCGGCCTCGTCTGCATGGTCGGCCATACACGTCGCTTCAATCCTTCGCATCAGTACGTGCATAACAGGATCGTCGCGGGCGAATTCGCGGTCCAGCAGATGGACGTGCAGACCTACTTCTTCCGCCGCAAGAATATCAACGCCAAGGGCGAAGCCCGTTCGTGGACCGACCATCTATTGTGGCACCACGCCGCACACACGATCGACCTGTTCGCTTATCAGAGCGGCAGGATCGTCGCCGCCAATGTGATGCAGGGGCCCAGGCACCCGGAACTGGGCATCGCCATGGACATGTCGATCCAGGTCAAGGCCGAGACGGGCGCAATCTGCACCCTTTCGCTTTCCTTCAACAACAACGGGCCGCTGGGCACCTTCTTCCGCTATATCGGCGATAGCGATACCTACATCGCGCGCTACGACGACCTGGTGAACGGCAAGGAAGAGCCGATCGACCTAACCGGCGTCACCGTCTCGAACAACGGCATCGAACTGCAGGACCGCGAATTCGTCGCCGCCATCCGCGAGGGCCGCGAGCCGAACTCGTCGGCGTCCAAGGTGCTTGACTGCTACCGCGTCATCGGCGAACTCGCAGCCAGTCTCGAACAACAGGACGGCTGGAGCTGATGACACAACGCATTCTCGGGGGCCGGCAGGTCCATTCCGTGGGCCTTGGGTGCATGAACGTCGCCTGGGCTTACGGCTCTGCCCCTTCCCGCGAGGATGCGGTCGCGCTGTTCCGCCATGCGCTGGACGCGGGCTGCGATCATTTCGACACCGCCAACATCTACGGCGCCGGGGTGAGCGAGGAAATCCTTGGCGAGGCGATCATCGACCGGCGCGGGGAGTTCCTGCTCGCCACCAAGACCGGCATCATCGTCGAGGGGCCGAACCGCGGCATCGACTGCCGACCGGAATCGATCACCGCCTCCCTCGACGGCAGTCTCAAGCGGCTCGGCACCGATCATGTCGATCTGTTCTATATGCACCGCTTCGACCCCAAGGTGCCGATCGCCGATTCCGTCGGCGCCATGGCCCGCGCGATCGAGGCAGGCAAGATCGGCTCCTACGGCGTCTCGGAATGGTCGAGCGCCCATATCCGCGAAGCGCACGCCGTCCACCCGATGGCAGCGGTGCAGACCGAATATTCGCTGTGGACCCGCAATGTCGAACTGGGCGTTCTGGAAACCACACGGGAACTCGGCATCGCGCTTGTCGCCTTCTCCCCCGTCGCGCGCGGGGCGCTGGGCGGCGAACTGCACGACGCCGCAGCGCTCGCCGAAAAGGACATCCGCCGCAGCATGCCTCGGTTCCAGGCGGAAAACTGGCCCCGCAACATCGAACTGATCACCCGGTTCAACGCGCTCGCCGCCGAGGCGCAAGTTACGCCTGCTCAGCTGGCGCTGGCATGGGCCCTTTCGCGCGCGGAGCATGTCCACGCGATCCCCGGCACCCGCACCATCCCTCACTTCGACCAGAACCATGCCGCAGCCGGGCTGACCGTCGCCGCCTCGGTGCTGGAACAGGCCGGCGCGCTGATCAGCGAGCAGACCATCAGCGGGCGCCGCTACCCCGACGCGATACAGGCCAGCATCGACACCGAAGACTACTGAAACGGAGCGCGTGTCCCGGCTGCCCTTGCCGGCCGGGACACGCGCCATTCCTGGTACAAACCCCGTCAGGGGACGATGACGAAATCCGGGTTAGCCACCGCGAACACAGCGTCGCGGTCCGGTGCGGGCGGGTAGATCCAGATGCCGTTGATCTCCTGCTTCACCTTCTTGCCCTCTTCACGCGTCAGGCGGACCTGCCGGTCCCAACCCTCGGTATAAAGCGCGCCCCAGGCCCCCAGGTCCAGGCAGGTGACGTACTTGGGCTGACTGTAGGGATGCAGGTCCAGCCCGGCGAGTTCGGCAGCGGCATTGTGCCCCGCCACGCGCCCAAGGCTGAGCGCGTGCTGACAGGACATCACCGTGAAGTTACCCGCATCGTCGGTTGCCGCCTTGACGGTATCGCCGGTAACGAAAATACCGTCCGCCGCCGGAGCGCGCAGGAAGGCATCGCCGATCACACGGCCCGCAGCGTCATGCTCGCCGGGGACTTGCGCGGCGAGCGGATGGGCGCGCAGCCCCGCGCTCCACACCACCGTTTCGGCATCGATGCGCGAACCGTCGGAGAGCGTGACGCCGCCGGCATCCACCGCCGTGACGCGCACGCCGGGCCGCTGCTCGATACCCATTTCCACCAGCGCAGCGCGGACCGCCTCGCCAGCCTCATCGCCCATGTCGGCGCCGATCTGCGAGGCGGGATCGACGATGACGACACGAACCTGCGCGTCCTTACCCAGTACGGCGCGCAGGCGTTCAGGCATTTCGGCAGCGCCTTCAAGCCCGGTGAAGCCGCCGCCGACGACGACTGCCGTGTTACGCGCCGCCGTTTCTGCCCGCTCTCCCAGCGACTTGATGTGAGCATCCAGACGGCGCGCGGAAGCAAGCTGGTCGACATCGAAGGCATGGTCGGCGAGGCCGGGGATCGGCGGGGTCGCCAAGCGGCTGCCGGCGGCCAGAACGAAGCGGTCCCATTTGATCGGCTGCACGGCGCCATCGCCGTACAGGACCGTAGCCTCGCGGCCTTCCACGTCGATGTCCTGGATCAGCCCGCCCACATGGCGCACGCCCACAGCGGCCAGCAGTTCGGAAACGTCCGGATCCATGTTCTCGAGCACGGCTTCATACAGGCGCGGGCGGATTACCAGGCGGGGTTCGGGTGATACGATCACCACTTCCACGTCGCCCTCACGCCCCGCCAGCGAAATGGCTCGGACGGCCGAAAGAGCGGCCCAGACACCGGCGAAACCGGAACCGGCGACAAGAATGGTCTGCTTGCTCATAGATGTTCTCCTTCAGGTTCGCCGGACGCAAAGTCTCGATCCGCAAGGCGCGCTGCCGTGTGGGGCGGGCGCAAAGCAGGGGTTTCCCGGCAGCGTCCAGCGAGGACGACGGGAAAGAAGATCAGATGTTCAGAAGGTATCGAAGCGGATCAGGAAGGCCCGTCGCGGGCCGGCCGCCCGGTCCGGGCGGTTCGCGTGGTCTGGCGCTCACCGGCCCATTCCTTGAAATCGGCGAAGAAGCTATCGGGCGCCTTGCGACTGAAACGGCTGGCAACTTCGCCCAACGTCTGGGCGGCAAGGGCATCGCGCATCGCCTTTTCGGCCTGCTTCATCACCGCGTGGATCGCACAGGTTCCCGAATTCGCCCAGCCCGGCACGCCGCCAGCAAACAGGACGCAGCGTTCGCGCACTTCCTGGCAGTCGAACAGCGGCTTTTCGCCTTCGATCGCATCGACGATCTGGAGGAACGTGATCTCATCCGCCGGGCGCCCCAGCCGGTAGCCGCCGCGTACGCCCTCGCTGGCGGTGACGATCCCAGCCTTCTCCAGCTTGGGAAAAATCTTTGCAAGGAAGCTGGGCGAGATGCCCTGAATCTCAGCGATCTCACGGCTGCTCAGCGCCTTGCCGTCGTTGCCGACAAGCCAGAGCAATCCGTGGATGCCGTATTCGACGCTGGTGGTTATGTGAGCCATGAACGCGGAGTTACTCTATCCGCGTTATAGCGTCAACGATTAAACGCAGACTAAGTTAGTCCTCGTTAAATTTCCATCAGCCTTGATAGCGCGTTTCCGACAGGTCTAGTTCCCGTGTCAGCTTCTTGGCCGTCTCGCTGCCGATGCGGCGGCTCCGCACAAGTTTGAGTACTGCCGCCCGCTCCGCCTTGACACCGACCAGACGGAATTCGCGCAGGAGCCGGTCGCCGGCGCGGCTTTCGGCGGACTGCTTGCCGCTCAGCCCCTCGACCCGCTCGCGGTAGAGGTTCATCACCTGTCCGCCTGCTTCGGCGTAGATATCCGCGTCCACCTTGTCTGCCGCCAAGGCGTGCTGGTGCCGTTCGATGGCCTGAATGGCGGCCTCGGCAGTGGCGATGCGGGCATTGTCCTCCTCGGCCTGCTTGGCCGGTTCGGCAGGCATCGTCAGGCCCTTAAGCAGGATCGGCAGGGCGACACTGGCTAGCACGAGCGAGACGACGATCACGCCGGCCGCCAGGAAGATCGCAAGGTCCCGCGCGGGGAACGGGGTTCCGTCGTTCAGCACCAGCGGCAGGGTAAGCACACCTGCCAGCGTGATGGCACCGCGCACGCCCGCGAAGGACGTCGCCGCGACCAGGCGCCAGTCCGGGCTTTGGAAACCATCGCCCTTCTTCGCCTTGCGCAGAATGGTAAACTTGAGCGAGGCCCAGACCCAGATAAAGCGCAGCGCGGCGAGGCCCGCGACGATCGCCAGAACGTAGACCCCCAGCCACCACGGCGCGGCATGGCCGGTCAGCGCAACCGTCTGTTTCGCGCCGGCAAGAATGCTCGGCAACTGCTCTCCCAACAGCACGAAGATGATGCCGTTGAGGGTGAACTGGACCATGTCCCACACCGAATTGCGGCGCATCCGCGTAACCGCAAGCGCCTGGCGCGAGATTTCAGCAAACGTCATCGTCACGCCCGCGCTCACTGCGGCAAGGATGCCCGACGCGTGCATGTGTTCGGCCAGAAGATAGGAGCCAAAGGGGATCAGCAGGCTGACGAGAATCTGCGAGCCGGTGTCCTCGCCCCAGCGCTTGGTAACCCAGGCTTTGGCGCGCGTGGCGGCAATGGTAACGATGACGCCGATCGCCAGTCCGCCTAGCGCGACCCAGGCAAAGTTCAGCGCCGCCTCCCCGGCCGAGAACGTGCCGGTCAGCGCCGCCGCGACGGCGAAGCGCAGGCACACCAGACCCGACGCATCGTTGAGCAGCGATTCGCCTTCGAGGATGTGCATCATGCGCTTGGGGATGGGCACACGCGCTGCGATGGCGGAAACTGCAATCGGGTCCGTCGGCGAGACCACGGCGGCGAGGGCGAAGGCGACTGCCAGCGGCATCGCCGGGATCATCCAGTGGATAAAGAAGCCCATGCCCACCACGGTCATCAGCACCAGCCCAAGGGCCAATTCCACGACGGTAGAGGCATCCTTGAGCAATTCGTCCTTGGGAATGCGCCAACCGTCCAGAAACAGCAGTGGCGGTAGGAAAAGGAACAGGAAAAGCTCAGGGTCAAGCTCGACCCCGTGCGAGGTCGACAGACCGATCGCCGCACCAAGGACGATCTGGACCAGCGGAGTGGGAATGGAGAACGGCAGCATTCGGGCGAAGGCTCCGCTGACGACGACCGCCAGCAAGAGAAATAGCACGATAGAAACGGTCTCCAAAACTTCACTCCATGTTGCGGTGCACCCAGCTTAGGGGACTAGATGCAAAAGACGCAAGCCCCAGATGTCCTTACAAACCGTAAAAATGGCCATTTTCAGCCAATCGCCGTGACAACGTGATGCCCAGAGCCACCGCCTGGCCTCGGCGTGCGGTGGTTGCGCGCGCAGTCGAAGGGGCGGAACAGGTGGAACTGGTCGACCGAGCAGACCCCGGAATAGGGATTGCCGCTCACGAGGTTAATGTTCGTCGCCTCCAGATCCTGCGGGCCAACACCAAGAACAGCCACCATTGCCGCCAGAGTGCCTTTGCCGGGCACCCTGTCTTGCCTCAGGCCGCTGCGCGCAGACGGACGCGCGTTTGTTCGTAAAGCGCGAAAAGCTCGGCGAAGTGCTGCGTAATCGTGCGCGCTTCCTGCGGCTGCCGACGGGGGCTGCGCAGGACGGTGGCGATGGCCCACGCCGCTGCTGCCGGGTCGCAGGCGGCGTAAGTCATGCCTGCGCCATCGCCCGCGTGATCGGCCGCACCGCCGCCATCGGGAACGATGACCGGGGTGCCGCTCGCGCGCGCTTCGGCGGCGGCCATGCAGTACGTTTCCGCCTCACACCCGTGGATCAGCGCATCGGGGCTGGCGAGGATGCGCGCGAAGGTTTCGCGGTCGCGCTCGGGCTCGAACAGGCGGACGTGCGGATTGCCGGCGATGTGCTTGAGGATCGTGCGGCGCTCGCGCCCCTCGCCGAACATGACCAGGCCGATCGGCGACTGCTGGCCGGCGGCGTTGACCGCATCGATCACCATCGGCCAGCGCTTCTCGGGCGAAAGCCGCCCACAGGCGAGCAGCAGGCTGGCGCTTTCCGGCAGGTCGCAGGCTGCCAGCAACCGTGCGCGCAAGGCAGGATCGCGGTTGAGCGGGGAGAAGCGGCCCGGCTCCACCCCCATCGGCAGCGTCACCGTGCGCGGCACGCCGCCTTCGGCCAACCGGCGCGAAAGGTCGCTGTTGGCGCATACGATATGGTCGAAGCGGCGGCTGTGGCGGCGCAGATGCTCCCAGTAGACCGAAAACTGCCAGTCGATCGTCTTGCGCGAGAAGACCTGCCCGAACCAGCGATAAGCGAAGGCGGAAAGCGGGTCTGCATGCATCACCAGACTACGCGGCGCAGCCCCCGCCCAGTCGGCGACGAGGCCGGCGCTGCGCCAGGGCGACGTCGCTTCGACAAAATCGGGCGCCAGTTCATCGAGGGCACCGTGCAATTGCTCGGCCGAGGCGAAGTAGCCGTACTTGCGGTCCAGCGGAAAGCGCGGGCTTTTCAGCGTGACGATCCGGGCGTTCGGTCCGCGTTCGACCACGCCGTCCTCGTCGCCGGGGGCTAGGATGACGATCTCATGGCCCAGTTGCGGTCCGATGCGCAGCTTCTGTTCCACATACGTGCGCACACCGCCGCCATGCGGAGTGTAAAAAGCGCAGACGTCGACGATCCTCATGAGCCGATCACCTTGCTGCCAGCGGGGCGACACCGAGGCCCCTGCGGTAGTTGAGCACGATCGTAAGCCGGGTCGGCGCACGGCCCGCACTGGCGCTGGCATTGGCAGCGCGCGGCTTGCCGAGGAACAACCGGGGGTTGCCCGCGAAACCGATGCCATCGACCTTCCAGTTGAACTTGCGGTCCTCGTCGCGGTCATGGAGCAGGCTCACTGCATATGTGCTGGGGCCGGGCACCCGCACGCAAATTCGCACCGGACCGCTCGCCGGAACCGGCATTTCCACGCGGCGGAAGGTCTTGCCGGCGCTAATGAGCTGGTTGTCATCGGCGAGGAAGTCGCGGTCGTTGGCCGGGTACACCTCAAGTTTGAGGTTGCCGGTGCGGTCCTTGAGGCCCTCGACCTCGACCGTGAAGGCGGAACCGCTCTCACCGGGGCGGCAGCGCGCTTCGGCCTTGCCGAGATCAGGGGTGGAAGCCACGGTCGCAGCTGCCGCTAGCGGCAGTACGACGCCGAGGGAAACGACGGAAATCATGGGCGCCTCTCCAGGTTAACGAGATCGTGCAGGGCCACCAGCGCACCCAGCACGAGGTGCGCGGCAAGGATCAGGCCCGCCATCAGGGCCATCAGCGTGCCGATATCCCGCTCCTCGCCCAGCACCACGACGGTGATGCCGGCAAAGAGCAGGTCCTTGTTCGGGATAAGCGGCAGGCGCGAAACGAGCAGGCGCAGCGTCGCGAGGTAGAACCACCACGAAAGCGCAACTCCGGGCAGGACAAGATGCCACAGGATCGCCGACAGCAGAGTAGACAGGATGATGCGGGCCAGGTGCATCCGCCCGATCATCCACAGTTCGGGCTTGCGCAAGCTGAACACCCGGCGGCGGAACGCCATCGCCGCTATCGAGATCACCAGGATCACACCCAGCGAAAGCATCAACACCCGCGCGTCGATGCCCAGCGCATGGGTTCCCAGCAACGGCAGGACCAGCGCCAGCAGCACCACGGTGACGACGTTGCCGGTCATCGCGGACAGAATGGCGACGTCCTTGACCGCCCCGAAAGGCGCAGCAGCCAGCGTCACCCGTCGGCGCGCCCAGGTGTAGAAATAAGCCTCGCCAAGGTAGCCGAGCAGAAGCTCGTTATAAACCTTCTTGCGCACCAGCGCGAGGAAGCCCGTCGCCGGTATGCCCCAGAGACGCCGGAAGATCAGCCACTCACTGGCGGGGGTGATGAGATAGGATGCCGCAAAGACCAGCCAGAACGCCGGCGACGAAGGGATCATCGCGGGCAATCTGCGCAGTTCGAGGCTGCTCGTCTCGTGCACCACTGCGGCGATTACCGCGAGCGAAAGCAGGATCGAAAACACCGCATTGCGCCCGCGATTCGACGGACGGTCCTGCGGCGTCAGCTGGATTGCGGGCAGATCGAGACTGCCTGCTGCAACGGTTTGGGACAAGGACATCTCCTGGATGATCCGAACTGTTATGAGCGCCGTAGCGAGCGGCAGGGCGCCAGCGTGCTGAGGGCAAGGCCGCGCCTGCGATCGTGATCGCACCGCCGGGCGACGTCCTGCATGAGTTCGATGTAGCGATGCGCCGCGCCTTCGACCTCATAGATCGAGGCCACGGAGCGAGCGCGCTGGGGGTCGCCGCGCATCTGCCGAAGTTGCACCAGCCCCTGCGCGAAAGTCTCGATGCTGCCGGTGGGAACGATCAGTCCCGTGCGTTCGTGATCGACAAGGCTGGTCATGCTGACACAGCAGTCGGTCGCCAGCACGGGCAGCCCAGCCGCCAGCGCCTCGACGACGACGCCGGGGAGGCCCTCGTAGTCCGAGCTGAGGACCAAGGCATCGGCCTTCTCCAGCAGCGGATCGATGCTGGCAACGTGGCCGGCGAAATGCACCTGCCCGGCAATACCCAGTCCATCGACCAGCGCTTCAAGGCGGGCGCGCTCCGGCCCTTCCCCGGCGATGGTCAGTTGATCGTCCGCCCGCGCCGCGCCTGCGAAGGCGCGCAGCAGCAGGGGATAGTTCTTCTGCGCCACTAGCCGTCCCGCAGCGAGATAGCGCATGCCCCATGCAGAAGGGGCGCGCCGCTCGATCCGGCCCAGCAGGCGCAGGCGCTGGCGGGTCAGCACGGGATTAGCAATGACGCTGACCTGCCGCGCTTCCGCCAGCATGCATTCGCGGATTTCGCGGCGCATCGGTTCGGACAAGGCGACAAGCGAATCGAACACCGCCCCCTGCGTGCGCAGCCAGGTGCCATAGCCGCTGCGGATCGGCTGCGGCATGTCGGGCCGGTGCAGCGCATTGCTGACCTTGAGCATCATCGGCGGCGCATGGCCGCCTAACAGCAGCTTCATCGCAGCGGCGACAACAGCGTAGGTATTACCGGGACAAAACAGTACATCGACCCGGCGCTCGACCAGGAAACTGTAGAGGGTGTGGATCATCCACGGCGTTTCCCAGGATGCAGTCGATAGCCGCGTGGGAACGCTCCAGTAATCGAGCGCCGGCGCGCTGGACAGGCCCGAGCCGCCCGAGCGGCCAAGCACCACCGTCACCTGATGCCCGGCGCTGCGCCACTGCGTCGCCAGCCCCAGCGCGACACGTTCCACGCCGCCCGGTTCCAGGCTGTGGATCGGGATCGCGATCCTGAGTGGTCCATGTCCAAGCGCTTCGTGCATTTCCGTCAGACGCCGCCCCGCCGTCCCTGCCCCCTCCGGCCCGCACAGAGCGGGAGGGGAATGAGTTCGTTACCAGCGGCCCTCTATGGAAGGATGATTTCGGGTTTGTGACGACGATACGGCCGGTCGCCTAACCGACACGCCAGCGCCTTCGAACCGTAATGGGGAGCATCAGACGCGGATCTGCGCATAGCGGGAAGGCTCATGACTACGCGCGAACCGAACCAGCGTGGCATCGATGCTGGCTATCAGCTCGGGCTTGGTGACGTCGCCCGGATGCACCGCGATCCGCACCGTCGGCAGGACCGGCAAGGCCTGCCGCGCCAGCCCTGCAAAAGCGATCGACGACGCCGTGCGCGCTACGCTGCGACTGGCCCAGGTAATCACCGGACCGCGCGCCAGCACCTTGTCGCTGGCAGCGTCCCAGACCCGCCAGTGGTCTTCCGCCAGCGCCAGCCCGGACCGGCGCAGCGCCGCGCGCGCACCAGGACCATAGAGCCAGGCCGGGGCGATGAAGCCCGCCGCCGCGCGGCCCGTCGCGTCCTCGACAAGCGCCCTGCCCTTCTGCATGCGGCGCAGCGCTTCGGCTTCCTCCAGCCCCAGGAACTCTCCCTCCGATGCCGTCATGTGCCGTGCCTTAATACGGGCAAGGCCGCGATGCTCGGCGTAGTCGCGGTGGAACCAGCCGTGGACGAACATCTCCACCCCCGCATCCGCCCACGCCCGCAGCCGCGCCTTGAACGCCGGAGCGCTGGCCAGCGGGTGACGCCCCCAGTGATCGGGGACCACCAGCATCGCAAAGCGCGGGCTGCCCAGCCGCCGTTCAAGCAGCGCGGCAAGCTGTTCCACCTCCCGCTCGAAACCGGGGCCGACATCATGGATCGAGGCAAGAAGGCGCTTGGTTTCGGTCATGGCTATCCCGCGGCTGATCGCGGCGCCCAATGCGCCAAGGCAGTTACAGTCTGAAGACGCTGGTGGTCACCAAGATGTCTGACGACGGTCAAATTAAAGACCCTGAACTGCCTTTAAACTGTCTGCACCACGTCAGAAAACACGCCCAGATGCTGCGTCGCACAAGAACTGGCACAGGGGGCTTCAGCCATGCGCACCACATCGATCCGTAATTTCTGCATTCTCGGCGTCAGCCTCGCCGCGATCGCCGCCGCCACGCCCACTTTCGCCGAAGAGGCGGAAGACGCCGAAGCCGAGGCCATCATCGTCACCGGCCAGCGCACAACCTACAACAACGCCGCCCTCGACGAGAACCTGCTGGACGACAAATCGCCGGTCGCCTCCGCGATCGACCTCATCGGCACCCTGCCCGGCGTACAGGTGAATGAGGGCGACGCTTTCGGCTTCGACGACTGGTCGACCACTTATTCGATCCGCGGCTACCAGACCAACCTCGACACGCAGCAGGTCGGCCTGACCATCGACGGACTGCCGAACGGCGGCTCGGGCTACGGCGGCGGCTCGAAGGCCGGCCGCTTCGTAGACACCATGAACATCGGCACGGTCGAGGTCTTCCAAGGCACCGCCGATATCGCGTCGCGCTCGAACGAAGCGCTGGGCGGCACCATCAATTTCGTCACCTCGGACCCGAAGGACGAATTCAACGTGCGCCTCTCCGGCTCGGTCGGCGACTTTGACGCAAGCCGCTATTACGGCCGCGTCGACACCGGCCTGATCGGCGGCGTCGCCAAGGCGTGGATTTCCTATTCGCACCAGCAGGCCACCGACTGGATGGAAGGCTCGGCTAACAATCGCCGCGACAACTTCGCGGGCAAGTTCATCGTCGACACGCCCGTCAAGCTGACCGGCTATGTCAGCTACGACGAGGCGTTCGAAAGCAACTACGACCAGATGTACTCGGAGGCGCAGTTCGCCGCCAATCCCAATTCCGACGG
The DNA here is from genome assembly GCF_000876675.2 of Novosphingobium sp. P6W. Taxonomy (GTDB): domain Bacteria; phylum Pseudomonadota; class Alphaproteobacteria; order Sphingomonadales; family Sphingomonadaceae; genus Novosphingobium. The sequence continues at coordinate 2,051,462 of NZ_CP030353.1, read as the reverse complement.
CCTCGTCGGAGTGTGGACCGGCGTACCTGCGGCCGACCAGCAGTATCGCCAGGTCTGGAACACCAAGCGCAAGAACTTCTTCGCCTACCTGAAGGGCGAGACCACGATTGCCGATGCGGTCGATCTCAAAGCCTCGGTCTACTACCATGACATGGCCGGCCGCGGTGACTGGGCGCCGCCCTACATCGTCGACGTGATCCAGGACGGAACTGGCCCGCAGAGCGAGATTTCCGGTGGCTCGGTCAAGGGCACGCCCGCATGGTGGGCCGGCCTGCCCGCAGGCTCGGGCACGCCGGTCTATTATGCCACCAATGCCTCCGGCGCTGCGGTCGATCCGACCACGGCCGCCAGCTTCCTGTGGCAGCAGTCCTACCGCCACACCCATTACCGCAAGGACCGCCTCGGCGGCACCGCCGACGCGGCATGGAACGCGCAGTTCGGCATGGTCGAGAACACCCTGCGCGGCGGCTTGTGGTACGAAGACACCAATCGCCGCGAATGGCGCGACTGGCACCACCTCACCGACACCCGCGTCGGCCCTGCCTATGACGCCGCACCGTACTGGACCCAGTACGATCGCAAGTATCCGCAGACCACCTTCAAGTGGTACGTCGAGGAACAAGTCCAGGTCGGCCCGGTCACGGCCAATGTCGGCGCCAAGCAGTTCATCAACCACATCGACCGCGAGGACCTGTTCGGCGAAACCCCGAACCTGAAGACCAAGTCGAAGTCTAAGGTCCTGTGGTCCGGCGGCGTCAAGGTCGAACCGCTCGATGGCCTCGACGTGTTCGGCGGCTATTCGGAAAACTTTAAGGCGCTGAGCGATACCCTGCTCGAATACAGTGCCGACGCCATCGAGAACATCGAGCCCGAAACCGCCGAAAACTGGGAAGCGGGCGTGCGTTACGCCAGCCCGATCTTCAATGCCTCGGCGACATGGTTCAAGAGCAAGTTCTCCAATCAGGTGATCTTCGTGCCGTCCTCGACCTCGGCCGGCCCGGATTATCTGAGCGAAGGCGACGGCCGGTTTTTCAATGCCGGCGGCATCGACTCCGAAGGCTTCGAACTGCTTGCCAACGTGCGGCCGGTGGCCGGTGTCAGCCTCTACGGTGCCTATACTCACATCGACGCCACCTATCGCGGCACGGGCAGCACCGAACTTGATGCCGAGCAAGGCGTAACCGCCGGCAACCGCGTCGCAGGCATTCCCAAGGACATGTGGGTGCTCTCGGGGACCTACACCTACGGACCGGTCAAGCTGGGCCTGACCGGCAAGTACACCGGAAACCGTTTCGTCAATGCTAACAACAGCTGGACGGCCAAGAACAACTTCCTCACTGACCTCTCGGTCGCAGTGAAGGGCCAGGCGCTGAGCGACCGCTTCAAGGCATTGGAGTTCTCGCTCAACATCACCAACCTTACCGACGAGAGCTACCTCGGCGGTATCTCGGGCAACTACGCCTGGATCGGCACCCCGCGTACGATGATCTTCAGCGCCACCGCCGACTTCTGATCGGCGTCTGACCTGCGGCAGACAAGACGGGCCGGTGCAGCGATGCACCGGCCCGTACCTTTTCGGGCTGCGCCGACGTCCCGGGCACGACCCAACAAGACTTGACGGGCCGCACCTCGACGGGCAGAGATGCTGTATGTGCAATTGCCTCGCAATAGCGCTTCCAGCATCAACCGGGACTGCGATTCTTTTTGAAGATATCTTTGCCGAATATCGTCCGCCTCCGGGTTTTCGGCACGGCCGAGCGGCGGACGCAGCAGCGGCGCGGACGGCCAGGAAATCGCTTCGAACGTCGGGTGCGACTGACACCACAGGAAAATACATACTGATGAACCGCATCACGACTTTTCTAGCAACCGGCCTCCTCTCGATCGCACTGGCCACCAGCCCGGCCATGGCCCATCCGCCGATCAGCGCCGACAAGGCCGCCGCCGGTTTCGAGCAGGACCACGCCGACATCCTCGCCATGGCAGGCACCTTCAAGGTGCGCTTCGACATGCAGGAATCGACCCCTTGGGTCGCCGGCTATACCCCTCTGGAACGCAAGATTTCCGGCGGTGACGAAGTGGTCCGGGTGGTCGAGGATACCGGGCGCAAGATCGTGCTCCAGCACATGCTGGTGGTGGAGCATGAAGGCCAGACCATGGTCATCAAGCACTGGCGCCAGGACTGGGAATACGAGCCCGCCCGCGTCCTCGTCTATGCCGACCGCAACACCTGGAAGTGGGAAGACGTCCCCGAGAAATTCCGGATCGGCCGCTGGTCGCAGACGGTCTTCCAGGTCGACGATTCCCCGCGTTACGGAGGCTGGGGCCAGTTCGAAACGCAGGGCGGCGTGCGCCGCTGGCGTTCCAACTGGACCTGGCGCCCGCTGGCCCGCCGTGATGCCGTGCGCAATCCGGTCTATGACCGCTACCTCTCCATCAACCGCCACCAGAACACGCCCGACGGATGGATTCACTGGCAGGACAACACCAAGATGGGTGTGAAGGACGGCAAGCTCGTCCCCATCGTTCAGGAATACCTGCTCAACACCTACACCCGCTTTGACGGCTACAACGTCAAGGCGGCCGACGATTACTGGGCTGCAACCAGGGACTACTGGGCCCAGGTTCGCGCCGAATGGGCCCGCGTTGCCGAGGTGAACGGCGGCATCGCCGTCGACGAAAAGGCCGATACCGGCACCGTCATCAGCGGGCGCCTCATGGAACTCGCCGACCATATCCAGGCAGGCAAGATCAAGACCGCCAAGGCAGCGGTCGAAGCCCGCAAGCTGATCGCCGCCAACACCCGCAAGATCTAGGTTCAGGAGCGCCCGCCCCATGTACGATTTCATCGACCGCCCCGTCACCGAACTCGACAACGACGGGCGCTTCCTGCTCTGGGCCATGCGCGGCTGGGTCCATTGTGCCGCCAAGGGCAACTGCCCCGCGCAGTCGCTGGGCCGCGCTTTTGCAGGGTTCAACGCCCAGGCCGTGCTGCCTGACTTCCATATCGTCATGTCGCTGCTCAGCCGCCGCGCCAGCGAACGTGTCATGCTGGCACCGATGGGGTGCTGCCGGATTGCCGAACATGAGGCCATGTTGCTTGCGCTTTGGCGCGATGTCGGTATAGGGCGCCGCGAGAACGTGCGTGCGACTCTGTCGCACGTCGTGCCGGCGGACACGGTGGCCGCGGTCGCGCAGGCAATGTCCCGTGCCAGTGCCGCGATGACCATCGCCGGCTTCGGCATATCCCTGATTAACCCGCAGAATATCGAGGACTGAAGTTGATGAGCGATCATAAGGCCGAGGCGGCTACCCTGGCTTCCACCACGCTGGAGCCGATTGTCCTTGAGCCTACTGCCGCCCTGACCGTGGAAGAGGTCCTGTCGGTCCATCACTGGAACGACCACCTCTTCAGCTTCAAGATCACGCGGCCTGCCTCGTTCCGCTTCCGCTCGGGCGAGTTCATCATGATCGGTCTTCAGGGCGACAACGGCAAGCCGCTGCTGCGTGCCTATTCGATCGCCAGCCCCTCGTGGGCAGAGGAAATCGAGTTCCTCTCGATCAAGGTCGAGGACGGCCCGCTGACCTCGAAGCTGCAGAAGATCCAGCCGGGCGATCACATCTATCTTGGCCGCAAGCCGGTCGGAACGCTGGTGACTGACGCGCTTTCGCCGGGCAAGCGCCTGTTCCTGTTCGGTTCGGGCACCGGCCTTGCCCCGTTCCTCTCGCTGATCCGTGACCCGGACGTCTATGAGGCGTTCGAGCAGGTTATCGTGGTCCACTCGGTACGCACCGTCGCCGACCTGGCCTTCCGCGAAGAGCTGGAAAGCCAGCTTGCCGGCGACCCGCTGGTCGAGGACCAGGCGCTGCTCCAGCTGACCTACGTGCCCACCGTCACGCGTGAGGAATTCCACACGACCGGCCGCATCAACACGCTGATCGACAACGGCCGCCTGTTCGAGGGTCTCAAGGGCGAAGCGCGCCTCGTGCCCGAAAGCGACCGCGTGATGCTCTGCGGTTCGATGGCCATGAACAAGGACATCGCCGCGATGCTCGAGGGCCTCGGCTTCGTGGAAGGTTCCAACAACAAGCCTGCCGACTTCGTGATCGAGCGCGCTTTCGTCGGCTGACGATCCCGCCGACTGAATGCAATACGGGCCCCGGCGCGACATCGTGCCGGGGCCCGCTGCGTTTTGAGAGTCAGGCCGCCGTCACCTGCAAACGGGCTCCGGCGAAGTCCTGCGCCGCCACCGTTTCGATCTGCCGCTCGATCCCGCGGGTCAACGCCGCCGGTACTGTAACCGCGAAACCGCGTGCGATCAGGCCATCGATCGCCCAGCGCACGCAGTAGTCCGCCGCGACGCCGATCACCGTGAACTCGTCCACGCCGCTTGCCTTCAGGTCTGCGAAAAACGATTCGCGGGGTATCGGCGCTACCTGAAGACCGCGCGCGTCCTCGATTTCCAGCCCCGGCTCCGCCCACATATCGAACACGCCCTTTTCGATCCGCCATACCGGGATCGCAGGGTCGATCAGGGCGGCATCCAGCAGGTTCGCCCAGCCATCGCTGCCGCGCACGCAGTGAATCGGAAACGCTTCAGCCTCGATCGAGCCGGCGTAGATTTCCGGTTCGTGCGTGTCGAACGTGAACAGGACACCAGCCGTATCGCGCGGATCGAGCGCCGCAAGCCAGGCGTTCATAGGCTCCACCAGCCCTTCAGCACCGGCAACGCCCAGTGCACCCTGCGCCGTCATGAAGTCTTTCTGCGTATCCACTGCGATCACGAAGCGCGCCATCGAAACCTCCTCAATTGCCTGCCTCTTGACATATATCCGAATCAAACATAAGTAACGCGCATCTTGCATATAAGGCTTATTCGATGACAGAATCGGAGTTCCTCGAAGGGTATGACCCTGCCGCCTATGAAAGGCCATCGGTAACTGTCGATCTGGTCCTCATGGGGCTGCGCGGCGGCCGCCCGGCGGTGCTGCTTCAGGAACGGCGCGATCCTCCCTTCGAGGGGCGCTGGGCGCTGCCGGGCAGCTTCGTGGGTATAGACGAGGCTCTGGACAGCGCCGCGGAGCGGACACTTCACGAAAAGGCGCGGCTTGAGAAAGCCCATCTGGAACAGCTCTACACATTCGGCGCGGTGGACCGCGATCCCAGGATGCGGGTCATAACCGTCGCATGGCTGGCCTTGCTGAACGAGCAGGACTTTGCCGCCGCGCTGGCGGCGAATCCGGCCCTTATGCCCGCCGCCATCGACGTTCCCTGGCCCGGAGACGCAGGTGGTCCGATCGCCGTAGCGACGCCCGGCGGCACGCAGATCGATCTGGCGTTCGACCATGCCGGCATCCTTGCCCTTGCCGTGCAGCGGCTGCGCGGCAAGCTGGACTATTCCGAGGTCGGCTTCGCGCTGCTGCCTGAACTGTTCACTCTGCGCCAGCTTCAGGACGTGCACGAAGCGATCCTGGGCACCGTGCTCAACAAACCCGCTTTCCGGCGGCGGATGCAGGACCGGGGCTGGCTCGCCGCGACCGGCACGCGGGAGGAAGGTACTTCCTACCGCCCCGCCGAACTCTTTCGTTTCCAAAGACCGCTCTGACCCCAAAGGAGGACATCATGGCCACGATCCGCAACTTCGGCTTTCTCGCCCAGCTCAGGAGCGAAGCCAGCAACCACGTCATCCGCTACCGCGGCGGTCGTCCCCGGCAGAGCGGGCGCGGGCTGGTCTTCTGGTTCAGGCCAGAAACCGCCAGCATCGCCGAAATCCCCATGGACGACCGCGAAATGACGCTGTTCGTCAAAGGCCGCAGCCAGGATTTCCAGACGATCTCGATCCAGGGCACCATCGGCTGGCATGTCATTGATCCCGAACGGCTGGCAGAGCGGATCGATTTCAGCATCGCGCTGAACACGGGCCGCCCGCAAGGGGAGCCCGTGGACAAGATCGAAGCGCGCATCACCGGCATCGCCAACCAGGCCGTGCTGCAATATCTGGCGCAGATGCCGGTGCGTGCACTGCTCGATGCCGGACCGGAACCCCTGCGCCGACAAGTCGCCGCGGCACTGGCGGGCGATGCCGCACTGGCGGACATCGGGGTCGCGGCGGTCGCCGTGCGGCTGACCAATCTGGCGCCCAGCAGCGAGTTGGAACGCGCCCTGCAGACCCCCACGTTCGAGGCACTGCAGCAGAAGGCAGACGAAGCCACCTTCGAACGCCGCGCGCTTGCGGTGGAAAAGGAGCGCGCCATCGCCGAGAACGAGCTGGTCACCCGCACCGAACTCGCCCGGCAGGAAAAGCTGCTGATCGCCGAGGAAGCCGGCAACGCCCGCAACCGCGCCGCCGGTGTCGCCGAAGCCAGCGAGGTGGAGGCGGCAGCGGAAGCCAACCGCATCCGCACGGTGGAAGGCGCGCGCGCCGACGCCGAGAAGCAGCGCATCGCCGTCTACCGCGACCTGCCGCCCGCGATCCTGCTCGGCCTTGCCGCACAGCAACTGGCGGGCAAGCTGGAGACGATCGAGCACGTCAACATCACCCCCGATCTCCTGGCCACACTGCTGGGCGAGTTCCGCAAGGCGCCCGCCGCGATCGAGGCCCGCTGAAGGACACCGTCATGCCTGCCCCGATGTCCTCCTCTTCCCCCGTTTCGACGATCGCGCCGCGCGCCGTCTTCGTCACGCGGGAGACCGACTACGAACTGCTGATCGCGCGCCATGCAACGCGCGATCAGGCCCGCTTCTTCCTGGGGACGCGGGGCCAGCGGATCGAGGACGTGGAAGCCCGCCACCACCGTTTCCACGCCGCGCTTGCCTCGGCACGCGGCGCCGTCCCCGGGCATTGGCGGCAGGCACTGGTCAAGCGCGCCGACCTTGACCGCTTCCTGTTCGCGCGCGACGATGTCGTTGTCCCCGTGGGGCAGGACGGTCTGGTCGCCAATGTCGCCAAGTACCTTGACGGCCAGCCCGTGATCGGGGTGAACCCCGCGCCCGATCTTCATGACGGCGTGCTGGTGCGCATCGCGGTGGACAAACTCACCCGGCTCTTGCCGGCCAGCGCCGCCCGCGATGCTGCGATAGAGCGGCGAACCATGGTGCAGGCCACACTTGACGGCGGCGAGACGCTGACTGCGCTCAACGAGATATTCGTCGGCCACCGCAGCCACCAGTCGGCTCGATACTGTATCGAGGCAGACGGCATGAGCGAGGACCATAGTTCCTCGGGCCTGATCGTCGCATCGGGAACGGGCGCCACCGGATGGGCGCGCTCCATCGCGCAGGCCACGCATATCGACCAGCCTCTGGGGCTTGAGGAACGCGCGGTCGGCTACTGGGTGCGAGAACCCTTCCCCAGCATCGTCACTGCTACGCAGATGCGCGCGGGCAAGATCACCGACGTACCGCTCCTCATCACTTCGCGGATGAACGATGGCGGCGTGATCTTCTCGGACGGCATCGAGCAGGATTTCATCGCTTTCGACTGGGGGCGCCGGGTACACGTTTCGCCCGCGCCCCGTTGCCTCCATCTCGTCATCGGGTAAGGATCGTTCCATGGCCGTCACAGATCTCGCAACCCGCACTTACGATCACAATTTTCGGCTCGATCCGATCGTGCGCAGTCTTCTCGATACGGACTTCTACAAGCTACTGATGCTGCAGATGATCCGCCATATCCATTCGGACGTGGAGGCGACCTTCTCGCTCATCAACCGCACCACCTCGGTGCGACTGGCCGAAGTGATCGACGAGGCGGAACTGCGCGCGCAGCTGGATCATGCCCGCTCCGTGCGGTTTTCGAAGAAGGAACTGATCTGGCTTGCCGGCAACAGCTTCTACGGCAAGCAGCAGATGTTCGCGCCCGATTTCATCGCCTGGCTGGCCGAGTTCCGCCTGCCGGCCTATGACCTGCGCAAGGTCGACGGGCAGTACGAACTTCGCTTCGAAGGCCCCTGGACCCACACGACCATGTGGGAAATCCCGGCGCTGGCGATCATCAACGAACTGCGCTCGCGCGCGGCGATGCGCGACCGGGGCAAGTTCGCGCTCGACGTGCTCTACGCCCGGGCCAAGACCAAGCTGTGGGACAAGGTCGAGCGGCTGCGCGAGCTGCCGGACCTGGTTATTTCGGACTTCGGCACGCGGCGGCGCCACGGCTTCCTGTGGCAGCGCTGGTGTGTGGATGCTCTGAAGGAAGGGCTCGGCAACCGCTTCATCGGCACCTCCAATGTGCTGCTGGCGATGGACGCAGACCTTGAGGCGATCGGCACCAATGCGCACGAACTGCCAATGGTCGCCGCCGCCCTCGCCGAAAGCGACGAGGCCCTTCTCAACGCACCATACCAGGTGCTTGAGGACTGGCAGGCCCACTACAACGGCAACCTTCTGATCGCCCTGCCCGACGCCTTCGGTACCACCGCCTTCCTCAAGAACGCCCCCGACTGGCTGGCTAACTGGACAGGCCTCCGCCCCGACAGCGCCCCGCCGATAGAAGCGGGCGAACAGATCATTCGCTGGTGGCAGGAACGCGGCGTCGACCCCGCCAAGCGGCTCCTGATTTTCTCCGACGGCATGGACATCGACACCATCGAGCAGACCTACCGCCACTTCCATGGCCGCGTGCGCATGAGCTTTGGCTGGGGCACCAACCTCACCAACGATTTTCGCGGTTGCGACCCGGATGGCGTTACCGGGCTCGAACCGATCTCGCTCGTCTGCAAGGTGACGAGCGCCAATGGCCGCCCCGCCGTAAAGCTCTCGGACAACCCGTCCAAGGCAACCGGCCTGCCTGAGGAAGTCGCACGCTATCGCCGTATCTTCGGCACGGCCGGCCACGTCGCCGCGCCCGTCTTAGTCTGAGCGGGACGCACGTAAACAGGGATGAACCCGCTGACTTGCCGGCCGCGATCGGGCCATGCACGGCAACCGGCAATTCACGGCCGGGAACCGGAGTGGCAACGCCAC